>DATCKB010000197.1:0-15445 GCA_036562505.1 Parasegetibacter sp.
GTATAAGCCATAGCTATCAGAGCCATAAACCAATTCGCGGCTTCTGTCGAATAAGACGTTAAAGTGATTTAGCAACAAGTCCAGAGATTCCGTATTCTTAATTTCCAGATTATTTTTCTTTTCGGGAGGTGCATCTAAAAACTTCTTACAACCTGCCAGTGTAGAAAAAATCAAAATGGTGAAAAATATATGTAGAGGTCTCATAATTCTAATTTTTAGTTCGCATTAAATCAAAAGCCAAATGATATACCTATTTTATATGAAGGAGCCGGTCTCATATATACCACAGCAGCAGCAGAACTGGAAGCCCGATTGTTATAGATATACATAGGATCCAGATTCTTGTCGTTCTTCACCCATACCATTTTAGGATCTCTTATCTGGAAGAATAATCTTGCTGAATTGAATCCTACCGCTGATAAAGCTTTCGCCGGAATATCATAAGAGAGATTTACTTCTTTCAGCCTGAAATTATCAGCCTCTTCTATTGTGGTGTTCAGGAATTCCGCATATCCTCCCCAGTTACCCAGGTTCGCTGCTGTTGGCGGCGGCATATTGGGTATTTCTTTTGAAGAGCTGCTCAGCACTTGAGACAGATCACGGTGAACAGTAGACGAAGTTTTAGTGTTGCTCAGAATTCCATAATTAAAGGTTGGTCTGCGGAAGATATGTCCGAACTCTCCATTGATAAGGAAATTCAGATTAAATCCGAATGCAGAGAATCCGTTCTGCCATCCAATAACTGTAGTCGGCTGTGCGCTACCTGAATACTCCATATACTCTCTGTCATCTGATGTAACAGGATGTGGATCATTCATGGTAAAGGTATTTTCGCCAATTGCTCTCATGTACGGAATGCCATCATTATTCTCACCCAGATAGTGATAAGAGTAAATAGCATCTACCGGCAAGCCCTCCTCAAAATGCGGAGATCTTACTGAGAAATAGTTAAAGTTGATCAACAGGAGATTCATCACCTTGCTCTTGTTATAAGAGAAGTTCAGATTGGAGTTCCAGGTAAAGTTTCTGTTTATAGGAAGCGTAGTACCAACATTCAGCTCGAATCCTTTGTTGATGATTTCTGCGGTGTTGAATTGCTGAGTGCTGGTTCCCGTTAGTCGGGGGAGGTCAATTCCACCTACAATATCGCGTCCGTGCTTGTTATATATTTCAAGTGAACCATACAATTTGTTTCTCAGCAAGGCGTAATCAATACCAAAGTTGAGTGTTCCTGTTCTTTCCCAGGTAAGAGTTGGGTTTCCATAATTGGTAATGCTGGCATAAGGGGCGCCCGTCAGTGCATACACGCCCGAGATAGCTACCAGTGGAACAATAGAGGTAGAGAGCACCACGTTTCCGGTATGACCGTACGAGAGACGCACATTCAGCCGATCAATTGCAGCAACATTATCCATAAAAGGTTCCTGATCCATTTTCCAGTTTGCACCTACAGACCAGAATGGAGAATATCTCAGTTTTGGATCTTCAACAATCAGGTTAGAGGCGTCAACCCGGAAGCTTCCGGACAACGTATATTTCTTATTATAAGTGTAAGCCAGGTTTCCAAGGAAGGAGAAGAAACGGTCATTCGCATATGAAAGACTGGAATTCATTCCGCCCAGCTGATAGTTGCTTCCTCCCCAGTACGATTTAACAATATATGATTCGGGTACTGCACTGGTTAATTTATCGGGATCATATCCGTACACCGTAGGAGCGCTATATCCTTCAGTTATTTTCGAGAACAACTCGGTGATTAATCCGCCCGTAATTTCATGATCATTGAAAGTACGATCATAAGTGATCTGATTTCTGAAGTTGTAGCTTTTGAATGTGCTGAAGCTTTGCATCAGCATACCACCTGCAGGCACATACGATTTAGTTACCGTTCTGGCGGCCTCCTCAAAATCAACCCATTTGTTCAGCTGATCTCTTACGTAATAAGATTCCGGGCTGTAGTAACTTTTACTTTCAGATTTGTATTGCTCATACTGAAAGCGGGTTTCGTAGCTAAGGCCTTTAAGCAATTTGAAGTTAAGGCCGAATTGAATTCTGATATCGTTCTGGTCCGACTTTAAACTTCTGCTTCTAACTTCCTGAAGCAGATTATAATTCCAGTCGTACGGAAAATATCTGCCCGTAGAATCGATAAACTCCTGATAGTGCTGACCCACCATTTTGCTGTAGCTTCCATCTCCGTTAACCAGGGTCTCATAAGGTGAAATACCCTTAATGTCACTCAGTGATGCCCCACTGTTATCTCTTCTTGAAAAACGGGCCATCAAACCGATATTGGCATCCAGCCATTTGGTGACCCGGTAGGTATTTCTGAAATTGGTTAAGATGCTTTTATTGCTGTTATATTGAAACTGTGTAGTTTCATCAACAAAGCGGGTATTGAAAACAAAATTATTTCTCTCAGAAGCACCGCTTATGGTCACATCATAGTTTTGTGTGATGGCATTACGCAACAAGTAACGGTACACATCACCCCGATAATCATTTTGTTTCAGCAGATTCCATTGCTGCTCGAATTCAGCATTGCTGATTCTGCCCTGATCTCTGAGGTTCAGCAAGGTAATACCGAGGCTTACCGGGTTATTGTTTCCGTCAACGGTGTGAGACAGAGAGAAGGAGGAGAACAGTTTATCATTGTCCCACAGATACCGCTCCCACTCCAGCACATCTGCGGCACCGGCAATGGGGTTCGCCTGATCCAAATCAGGTTTTTCCTGGATGCCGATAAAGCTGTTTACATTTACATGCAAACCCTGCTTAGCCCTTTTTGTGGTGATAACAATTACGCCATTAGAAGCTCTCGCACCCCAGATTGAAGTGGCTGCTGCATCTTTGAGAACGTGAATCGACTGAACATCGTTAGGGTTCACTCCGGAAAATCCATTTCCAACGGGGAATCCGTCAACCACGATAAGCGGACTGGAAACAGCGGAGGTCATCGTTCCCACCCCTCTGATATCAAATGAAGTACCACCTGCCTGATCGTAAACACGAAGGCCTGAAAACATGCCCTCCATAGCAGTCAGCAGATTTGTTGTAGGGCGGCTTTCTATCTGGTCGGCATTCATATAACCGAAAGCACCTGCGGAACGACGGCTGTCGAGCGTTTGATATCCCGTAACTACCACCGCCTCATTTTCCTGAACAGCCGGAATCATGGTAACGTTAATCACTACTGGTGATTCATCCACAACAATTCTGCGCTCTACCTTTTGAAATCCAACGAAGGAAATTTCAAGTATATAGGCTCCGGGAGGTACATTAGAAAAGGTAAACGCACCGCTTTCATTGGTAGCGGTACCTCTCTCGAGCGGCTTAATGATTACCGATGCTCCCTGAACGGGGTTGTTCCTTTCATCTTTGACAACTCCCGATACCGGCTGCGGTGGCTGGGGAAGTTCCTCCATCAAGGCAGCTGAAGCGCTGGAGACCAGCGGTGTCTCTTTTTCGCGAATAAATATTGATTTCTTTCTGATAGAAAATGATAAGGGCTGGTCGGCCAGCACCTTGTACATAAACTGCTCCAAGGACAGATTAGAAGCATGTACCGTTACCGGCTTGATTTCCTTTACCAGGTTGGCATCATAAAAAAATACGTAACCCGTTTGTTTTTCTACTTCCTGAAACACTTTTTCCAGCGCCACACCGTTCCCGCTAAAATTTACTTTCTGAGAGATACCTGATGCGCTAAGATTGATAAAAGCAGCAGTTAAAAAAATAATGGTAAAATTGATCTGCATCAGAATTTGTTTTTTGTTTGCCAGATCTGGCCACCATTTCCCTGTTCTGATCCAACGAAAAGGTGGGTAATCACAATAAACAGCATTTTCCATAACTTCGTTATGTTTTAGGTTAGATGAATAAAAGATGTCTTGCCGACTTTATTTTATTGGTCGTCCTAAACGTCTGCCGTTATGGTCCCACCCATAACGGTTTTTGTTTTTACAGGACTTCCGTGATTCCTGATTAACTATTTCATTACCGTTAATGTTTTTCCGTTTAATTCAAATTTCACGTGCATTTTTTCGAATTCCGCCAGCACTTCCGAAAGCATTAACTCTTTCTGGAATTTTCCGTGGAAAAGGCGTTTAGGAATTGCCCCCTGATAAATCACTTCAATATCATACCACCTTGAAAGCTGCCTCATTACCGTAGGAAGGTCTGCCTCATTGAAATTAAACAGCCCATTCTTCCAGGCCATTACTTTATCAACATCTGCTAGTTTCTCTGTACTAAGTTTCAGTTGTTTGTTTACAATAGCCTGCTGACCAGGTATCAGTACTACCTGCTCAAACTGGTTACCCGAACCTTCTGACAGGCTCTGATTGTTGCTATCCGCTGCGTACACGCGAACCGAACCTTCGAGCAGGGTTGTTCTTTCATCCTCCTCATCGTCGTATGAATTCACATTAAAGTGTGTTCCCAACACTTCAATTACCTGTCTTTTTGTTTTTATTACAAATGGAAGTTTATTGTTTGTTAGGTTTCCCCGGGCATCAGGCATCTTTACCGTTTCCACCTCAAAATAGGCTTCTCCATTCACTTCCACCCTTCTTTCTTTGTTATTGAAAATGACGGGAAACCTGATGGAAGAAGCAGCGTTCAGCCATACCCGTGAGCCATCAGGCAGGAGAAGATTAAACTGGCGTCCGCGGGGTGTGGTCAGTGTATGCCACTGCACTTCAACATTTTCTTTTGCTGCAATACCTGTCTGCGCACTGGTATTATAGTCGAGTTTTTCACCATCAAACGCTATAGACGAGCCATTCTCGACGGTAATAAAACCATTTTCAAGACTGTCGAGAACAATCTGACTTCCATCGGCAAGAGTGAGCACCGCACCTTCCTTACCAGGCTGAATATCAGCAGGATTATCATCGTCAGCCAGTGTATTTTTTGCACTCAGTTGATCAGAATTGGACTTATTCTGTATAAACAAAAAGGTACCGAAAGCGATCAGCAATAATACCGAAGCGGCAGCCACCCAGGTAAATCGTTTCCGGGACTGCACTATTTTAGCCTCTGAACGCAGGATTGATTGTTGTTGAACGACTGTATTAAAAATCTGGTCAGCCTTTGCAGGACTCATTTTTTCAGCAATTTTCTCTGGAGATGATTGCTGCCTGGCTAGCATTTCCTGCAAAATCCTTTCTGCTTCAGGCGAATTCCTTTCTTCCTGCAACTGCAGGAGCAAGGCCTGCTCTTCCTCAGGGCTGAGCTGATCGTTCAGATACCTGAGAAATAGTTCAGAAAAATGTGATTCGTTTGAATTCAAAACCAATTGTTTTAAAAGTTAAAAAGAGACTGCGTATATAATTGAGTCATTCCGAAGTAAAAGAGGGGGTAGTTCAACAAAAAAAAATATCTTATCCGGATAAATTCAGATCAGAATAGCTGACACATACAATAAGCGAGGATAAGAAGGAGTGATTCCGACTTGTATAATTGAAGCTTTTCACGGACTTTCACCAGGGCATCCATGAGATATTTTTTAACTGTTTCCTTTGATAAATGCAGAATATCAGCGATTTCTGCATGCTTGTACCCTTCAAGCCGGCTTAAACGGAATACTTTCTGTTGCTGTGGTGACAAATCTTTTAGAATCAACTGAATACTTGCATTCAGTTCTTTCACACCCAATTGAAGGGAAGGATTGATTTCTGAAGAATACTCATCATGCAGATACTGACGGAAACTTATCTGCTCCCGGGCCAATTGATTTAATTTCCGGTAGATATGGTTGCGTGCGATGACATGCAGGTAAGCACCAAAATCGTTTATCTGAGGGAGTTTATCCTTGTTCGTCCAGACTTTAATGAAAATCTCCTGAACAGCATCAGCCGCGAGGTCTTCGCTCTTCAATGCCTTCACTGCAACAGAATAAATACTTTCTCTATAAAAATCATAAAGAAGCCGGAACGACGACTGATTTCCTGTTGCTACCTGCTCCAACAGCAATTTTTCATTATGGGGAAGTCCGCAATTCAATTTTTCTGACACTTGCTCAGCTTGCAAGCTATAGAAAAAATCGGAGTAGTGGGATTTCAAACGAGGAAGCAGTTAATCACAGCGAGTAATAAACCGGGGCAATCCTGTATAATCTATAAGGCAGAACTAATTGAAAAAGAAGTCTATATCAACGCCCGGAGAGTAATAATAGGAATTACCAGACCAAGGCACCCGAATACAAAATGTGGCCAGTAGGTTATATCGGAATACAGAAAAATCCACGGCGAAGCTGCAAGAAAGGTTCCCAGTAGTATGTCTGCGATAAGATGTGTTGTCAGAGGAATTACTTTAAACACTCCACCTTCATATCTGGTGAAAAGGGCAAGCAGAATAATCAAACAACCCGTCACTAAGGAAACCCAGGTTGCCCTTTCACTTTCCGAAAAACCAAATATCCATGGTAATGCGATTATGAATAAAGCTACTGTGTAATCGAGAACACTATGGGTTTTTGAGTCGATATAAGCTTTCATCAACAGAGTTTTTAGTATGAATGCAGATGCCGGACTGAAAGAGACTGACGCCATGTCGGCCAATAATCTTAAAATAATCCGACGCTCAGGATTGATACTTCAAAGCATGTGCCAGCCTCCTGATCGCCGCCATCTGCATTCTTTACATACTAAAAATTCGTAAGTGAACCCGCCAATTCAGGATCAGTAGAATGAATACTTCTCAAATTCACCCCCAATGAATTAAAGTAGTTGACGAGAATGTTATATTTCTTTTTCACATTCGCGTGTGCCGTAGGATTTATATAAGCATCTACGGTTGCCTGATCAGATTCAATAATAAACTTCAGATACATATTCAGATCTTCACCACGGGTTGGGAATCCGGAAGGATTGCCTGAACCGGGGGCAGGTTTAACAAAGCCAGCCGGACCGTAATCACTGTAATCTGCAGCGAGAGGTGTAGTTCTTGACGTGAAGTAGAACGGCGCTGAGGCCTCAAAAAACTCATCAGGTATTTTAAGACGCTGCCCCAGATACAGGTAATTGTATAAAAACTGAAGATGTACTTCAGCGCGAAGCCGTGCTTTGGTACCGGTACTCATTGTATCGAATCTGCTTCCCAGGCCGGCGATGAGAATGCTTGCGAATCCATTCGATTTGGCATATTTGATTGAGTCGGCAGTACTGGTAACGCGGTTGATATGATCCACCAATCTGTCGGTCAACAGTATATATAAGGGAAGATATTCCTGTTTAAAATCACTTGGATAGAACTGCAGCCAGTGATAGTTTACATACCTGAGTGCTCTTTCATGCGTTGCCGGATTCGTAATATACCTGATCTTATCGTTTGAATCCAGCGCATTCGTTGGGGTATAATAATATTCCTTCGGATGAAATTCGAAAAGAATTTTAGTTCCGTATTTCTGAAAGAAATCGTATCGGAACTTATCCGCAGCAGTTGTACCCGGGGTCATGATATAAGACTCTTCAAGTCCTTTGGGATTCAGTGGTTTTTCCTTCTTACAGGAAATAAAGGTGACGACGGAGACCGCCACAACCAGAAAAGTATAAAAGCTTTTTATGTTAAACATAGTAATCTCTTTTTAGATAAAATAAGAAATGCTTATTACTGCGGCTCCCGAATCTGCAATCCTAATGGTTCAATTACACTATTTGTTCTCAATTCTGACTGAGGTATTTCCAGTGTATAACCAGGATCATTTTCTTCGAGTACGAAGTTCAGGATCGGAGTTGAAGTGGTTTGTCTCCACTGATGAACCAGTCGCGGACGAGTTGTGCGGCGAAGATCAAACCAGCGATGAAGCTGAAAAGCCAACTCTCTTCTCCTTTCGTCATAAATCGTAGTTAATGCAGTCTCTTTATTCGCAAAGGTTACATCAGTAACATTAGCTATTCTGAATTTCCGCAGGTGGTTAAAGTCGTCCGCTGCAGCTGTCAGATTGTTCAGCTGAATATTAGCTTCTGCGCGATTAAGATATGCTTCAGCCGTTCTGAAGTACTGGTTATATGATTTTACTCCTTCAGCTTTCCATGAAGTTCGTGCCGCACGTGTAGCAGGTACTCCGGTGTTGCTCAGGAAATAAGCAGATCTTCTTTTATCATCAGCTACATAAACATTGTATAATTCGTTTGATATGCTGTAATGCCTGCCCAACGCTGTTCCGAACATCTCCTGAAAATTCGCCGGTCTGTTGTAAAAGGTAAAGATGATTTCATTATTCCTTGGATTCAGGAAACTGGTAGTATTGGTAGTAGTAAATGTTTCAGGAATAAGGTTATACAAATCTGATTTGATCTGCAAACATTTAGTTGCGTAGTCAACCGCTTCCTCCCAGTTTTGCATATAGAGATGAACACGGGAAAGGAGCAGGTAAACCGCTTCTCTGGAAACCGAAAATATTCCTTTTTTAATTCCAGCAGCAGTAATATGCTTTTCTGCGTTTTCCAGATCATTGACTATTTGTTCATATCCTTCTTTCACCGACTTTCTGGGTAGTCCTGAAAATTCTGCATAGTTGGTCAATTTAACAGGCACTCCTTTATCGGTAGCTGCTGTGGCAGGAATATAGGGCTGCCCCCAGATATTGATGATGAAATAATAAGCTAGTGCACGGGTGAAATACGCGTCTGCCTTAACGAAGTTACGTTCAGACTCAGGTCCGGGCACATCATCAACTTCAGCGATAACGATATTGGCAACATTGGCGATCTTGTATAGATACTGCCAGAGTGTTGCATTAAGTTGAGAAAGTCCCCCTGTGAGATGATCTTCCTCATAATTGTTCCGCCAAACGTAGTAACTGGAATATCTGGTACGTGAGTCTGTTGCAAGGGTTCCCATTTGCGACATCACATCGTCTGACAGAAATTCAAGGATATTCAAATCTTCCCAACCTGTGGTGGAAAGTTGTTTCTTAAACCCCTCTCCATTCAGCAAATCTTCATAATCTTTCACTGATTGTGCCAGCTTAAGATCACGTGGCTGAATGTCCAGATATTTTTTGCAACCGGTTAGCCAACCAGTAAGTATCAGAATAAAAAATATTTTCTGCATTGTCTGAGATTTATATTTCATACAATTAAAAAGTTATGTCGAATGACAGGCTGAATGATGGTAAACGCGGAAGCGTTCCATTAACGGTTTCCGGATCCTGACCGTTAAATCTTTTGTCGGCAAAAGTGAACAGGTCATTACCCTGAAGTCTGACTGCCGCATATTGATAAAATTTCCGGCTGCCTTTTGCAACAGGCAAAGTATATTGAAATGCCAGCGAAGAAATCCGGACATGGTTAGCCTTCACTACTCTCAAGTCACTGTTGTTATAGATATTATGCAGATAATTGGCAATGAAATAAGGCGTATTACCGCTGTTGGATGATGCGTTCGTAATGATTTCGACATTCTCATCTGTTAGCTTCGGAATATTAGTGAAAGCCTCGTCCCCCGGCTTACGCCATCTGTTCACCAGTTCTGAGGTAGTGTTCTCGTGTGGTGCGGGAATCATACCATTCACTTTGTACAGATTTTCCAGGCGTTTTACATATCCGAGTTTCACGATAAAGCTTGCAAAGAAACTAAACTGTTTGTAACGCAAACTAGTACTCACCGAACCATCAAAATCCGGAATACGGGATCCTGAATTAACAAGAATGTTGGCGAAATAATCTGAAATCTCCGGACGGATGTTGTTATAACTTTCAAAGAAAAGATCTTTGAAGGTGGGCATTCCGTTTTCATCAAGTCCTGTAAAGATGAAGGAATACATTGCGTTCGGGTCTACACCAGGCTGCACAGTGTTTCCTTTTAAGAATCCATCAATTCCCACCAGCTCTGCTGATTTCTGATAGTTGGCTTCGAGCACTTTGGAAAAGTTCTTACCCATCGCCAGGTTTACCGACCAGCTCCAGTTTTTTGAACGAATCGCATCATATTTAATGATGGCCTCATATCCGTGGTTTTGTACAGCTGCCTGGTTTAGGGCATAACTGTTGATACCATTAATCGGGGATATACTAATATTTGCAATCAGGTCAGTCCCTTTTTTGTAATAAAAATCTATCTCACCATTTAACCTGTTATTGAATAGGCCGAATTCCAGACCGGCATTCACTGTCTGGGTTTTCTCCCATCTTAATAATGGGTTGGCATATTTAACCACAGTTGACTGATCCACACCGGAGATATTATCGATAGTTGGTTGTGAGATAATCAGTCGCGGAGATTCCGTTTCAGGTACGTTTCCATTATAGCCATATGAAAGTCGCAATGCAAGCAAATCAACTGTTTTGCTGTTGATCATAAAGTTTTCATCAGAGATCATCCAGCGGAATGCAGCAGAATAGGTTGGCAGAAACTGATCACTGATATCTCTACCAAACCTGTTGGAGCCATCATTTCTGACATTGAAATTAAACGTATAACGGTTCAGGAATGAATAAATCAATATTCCGTACAAACTCGTCTGGCGTTCAATTTTGTTAGACAGTGTTACGGGTTGAAATCTTCCGTTTGCGATATCAATATAATACTTAGGGAATTCGTTTCTGTCGGGATTGTAGAAGGATAATCCTCTTTCAGGAAGATAACCCAGACGAAATGATTTGTTTACATCATAAGCGTTATGTCTGATTTCTGAACCAATTGTAAACTGGAAGAAATGATCATTAAGTGTTCTCGTGTATTCCAGACTGTTACGGATAGTATAAGTATTTCTGAACGTGTTGCTTTCTGTGTACTCACCTCCACGGGGCATTTCAACAAAAGCTTTTCTTTCAGAGGGAATATCAACACCCACTGCATAGTATTCGCGGTAGTTCTGTGCCACGTAGCTGGTTGTTTCATCTGAATAGCTGGCAGTACGGGTTTGAGAAGTAGCAAGTCCAACAACACCTCGATACGTAAAGTGGTTTAAAAAGCGCCACTGAACATCGGCTGTAACATCCCAGGTTCTGATATCACTGTTCTGACGACTATGCTCCAGTTCATCCATGATGTTAAAGTCTGCAAACAGGTGCCGGTTTTGCTGAATTTCATTCAGCAGTCCGGGACTGTTTACATTGGCATAGGAGAAGCGGGTTCCGTTCTCTTCAAAGGGGAGAGCGCGACTGGTGTTATAAGCATATGCAAAGGGATCAACTTTATAAGGGTATTCTCCTTTATTATAAGCACCACTGAATTTCAGTGAAACCAGCAGGTTCTTGCTCAATTGGGAGTTAAATTTCAGTAATCCGGTAAACCGCTCGTTTGTGGTGAATACAGCAGCGCCATTCTGACGGGCGTAACCCAATGATGCGTAAAAGTTCGATTTATCACCGCCACCATTGACCGAAATATTATGGGTTTGATCTATAGAGTTTCTGAACAGAATATCAAACCAGTCGGTATTGATGCCTCCGAAATAAATGGTGCGTTCATTGAACTCTTCGAAGGTTATGTTTCTGTCGATATAGTCCAGATACGCACCTTCAAACCCGAGACGTGAAGGTTGAAAGCGGTACACAAGGGCCCGTTCAGTAATCTCTTTTGATACTTCCACCCTTTCTTCTGAGTTCATCAGATTGAAGTGAGTGTATCTGGGTTTTAGTCCGATTCTGAAATTCGTATTATAGGAAACCTGAGAAGGTTGATTAAAGCGACCCCGTTTGGTTGTGATTACAATAACTCCGTTACCGCCTTTAACTCCATATAATGCGGTTGCAGAGGCATCTTTAAGAATATCGATTCTTTCAATATCGTTGGGGTTCACCCCTATAATGGAAGAGCTTAGCAAGTTAATATCGTCGAGAGAGTTAATTTCCTGAGCCTCCAGTTTTACCGGAGATTCAACAATAACACCATCGACCACCCATACAGGTTCGCGGTTTCCCACGAGAGTACTGGTACCTCTTAAACGGATTTTTGGAGCTGCACCGGGTGTGCCCGAATTCATATTGATGTTTAAGCCGGGAACTTTCCCCTGAAGCATGTTATCAACTGAAAACAGATCTTTCCTTTCCAGGTCAGAGCCTTTAATTGTGGTAACAGAGGAGGCCGACATGCGTTTGTCCATTACCGTGTATCCGGTAACAACTGTCACATCCTCGAGAGTTACGCTGACTGGCACGAGTATTATAGTACCGAGGTTTAGTGGCTGATTGTCGGATACGGTTATACGACGGTTCACCGTTTGATATCCTACAAACGATATTTCGAGGGTATACATCCCGGCCTGCACACCCGCTATGGCAAAGGAACCGTCGGCTCCGGTGGTGGTACCCTTATTTCCGGGAAGCAATTTTACTGATGCACCTTCAACAGCGTTTCCCGACGTATCTACAATTCTTCCGCTGACGGTTTGTGCCAGCAGTTCTTCATTTAACCATTCCGGTAATGAACCTGAGTTTGAACCAGACTCCAGCTTCAGAGAAAGGATGATGGTTTTGTCGGCAATGCGATAGCTGAGCGGTTGGTCTTCGAAGGCCATTTCAAGGAACTCAATCAGGGGCTTATTTCGTGCTTTCAGGGTAACTGGTTTGGCATTGGCCAAATCGTTCTGATTATAAAACACTACATAACCCGTCTGTTGCTCTATCGCCGAAAACATCTCTTTCAGCTTAATGTTTTTTCCGGAGAAGGTTACAGTTTGGGATAACCCAACAGCATGTACGCTCAGGGTTGCGGCAGTCAGTAAAATGATAGTCAGGTTCATCGCCAAAATAATTTGGGTGCTGCGGGAGCGGTGTAGCTTCCAGAGCCTGACCCTCCGATTAAGCAGCAGTTCGGTTGCTTTTTTTTGCATAAATTGCATTCAGTGTTTAGGTTAAAGAATCGTTTGACAAAGCGACTTTAAATCTGCACAATTTGCTGTTGAAGTGGGCCAACACTTCAACAGTCTGCCTTCGCTCTGCGAAGGCTTTTTTTATGGCATAACAATCAGTCTTTTTCCATCTTCGAGCCGGAATTTCACCCGCAAATCCTGCAACCCGGCGATCAAATCAGATAACTTAATATTCCTGCTCATCTTTCCTCCGAACTTCATATCGGGAATATCTTTTTCATAAACCACTTCAATATCATACCAGCGCGATAGCTGGCGCATCACTTCTTCCAGTGTAGCTCCTTCGAAACTGAACAATCCGTTCTTCCAGGCCATTACCTGATCCATATCCGATACCTGCTCGGTAGTGAGTGAAGAACGGCTATCCGTCAGAGTTGAATTTTTATGAGTAACCGCCTGTTGTCCGGGTAATAATATCACGTAAGGAGCACCGGTCACCTTTGGCATATTCGGTTGATTGAGAGGGTTTGCATCTACCCGTACTTTTCCTTCCAGTAAGGTGGTTCTCAGCGTATTTTCATCGTCGTAAGCGTTCACGTTGAAGCGGGTGCCCAGAACCTGAATTGTCTGAAACTTTGTTTTTACAACAAAAGGGATTTTCTGCAAATTGTTTGAACCGGATTCAACTGATTTCAGATTCGAGGCGTTCTGAGAGACTACTTCAAAATAGGCTTCTCCGGTAATTTCCACTTTTCTTTCCTTTCCGTTAAAATGCACAGGGAAACGGATCGAAGAGGCGGCATTCAACCATACTCTGGAGCCATCAGGGAGCTGAAGTGCAAACTGCCGGCCCTTCGGAGTGGATAAGGTATTATAAGCAGGTTCCTCCTGATCACTTACCGGTTTGACTCCTCCGGCATTTGCCAGAAGATCATAGGTAAGTCCTGCATCCGTGAGTTTCAGTAACATTCCGGCTTCTTCGGCCAGAACCCCTTGTGGCAGTGTATCCAGCACCATTTGGGTACCATCGGCCAGGGTTAATATTGCCCCTTCCTTTCCGGGTTGTACATCCGTTTGTTCGTTCGCGACTGCAAGAGGATTAAGGCCGTTATTTAATGATGAATTCTTCGCGTATTTATCAGCAACAAAATAAGCGCCGGTAGCTATCAGAAATATTACAGCGGCAGCGACTACCCTGCCTTTCCATCTTCTCCACCAGGAAACCGAAATTACCTGTGCAGGTATATGTTTTCCGATTTCAAGCTGTATCTGCTGAAACATTTTTTCCGACGGAATATCCGGAGGATAACTTTCCAGTTCGCTCCATAATTTTTGCAGTTCCGGGTTCAGTGAACTATCTGCATTTTCCTCTTTCAATAAAAGAAACAGCTCTTCAAGCTCGGCAGGTGTGGCCTCGCGCTTTAAAAACTGTTGAAATAAATACTGAATTCTTTCCGACGATGTCATGGTAATAGACGTTGAGCTGTTTCTATACCCGACACATCAAATGAAAAAATGTACTAGTTGGGGGAAAACAAACAAACCCTCGAGATAATAATGTTGAAGGCAGGCCCGTAGTGAAATTAATGCAGCGTTTAAATGATTTCTGACGGTATTGGGCGAAAGGTTCAGTTTTTCGGCGATTTCATTGCGTGAAAGCCCATGAATATGACTAAGTTCATAAACCGCCCTTTGCTGGGGTGGAAGCCGTTGAATTGCGCTGGCAATAGCTTTCTTCTGATCTGCAGTGACCGCTTCATCCCGGAAGGTTTCAAATGATTTCTGCAATGTAATTTCCTGAAGCGACTGATATAGCTTTTGTTCATTTGCCATCGACCTCAGGCAATTGAGAGCTAACCGGCGTACTACGGTAAAAAGCCAGGCTTCAAAGTTCTGAATATCCTTCAGTTTACCCCTTTCCCGCCAGATTCTAATAAACACTTCCTGTGTGGCATCCTCCGACTGTGGCCGCGAACCGGTAATCGTAAAAATATAACTATAGATTTTCCTGTGCCATCGTTCATAAAGCAGGTGAAAAGCCTGTTCGCTACCGCTGCTCAGCTGAAATAAGATTGCACTTTCTGTATAATCTGTTTTTTCCGTCAACGTCTGGGGATATACGAAGCTTTTAAACAAGTAATGATTAAAGTTAATGAATTCAACGTAAAAGCTAAGTGGGGAGAAATGGGCAATTTAGTTTCCTTTCGGGATCATGCACAGATTAAACACGGGAAAACTTTACCAAAAACGGTAATAATTTCGAATGTAACGCCTCAGGCCTTTTGCCCGGAATTTATGTAGTTAGAATCGTCTCCGAAGGTCGGGTATTCTCCACAAGCATAAATAAGAGGTAAACTGGCTTAATTCTGTAGATTTGTAGCCAGTAAAAATATATCGAATGAAAAAGTTTTTAGTATCGTTGGTATTGCTGGTAACCTTTGCCAGTGTTCGCGCCGATGAGGGCATGTGGCTTCCTCATTTGTTAGGTCAGCAGGTTTATAACGACATGGTGAAGAAAGGTTTAAAACTCACCAAAGAACAATTGTACAGCATCAATAAAGCCTCTCTGAAAGATGCGATTGTCATCTTTGGTGGAGGTTGTACCGGCGAAGTAGTCAGTGACAAGGGTATGATTTTTACCAATCACCACTGCGGATACGGAGCAATTGCCGGACTGAGCAC
>DATCKB010000058.1:0-2070 GCA_036562505.1 Parasegetibacter sp.
GCTTGAGCATCACGGAAAAAAGCTCAGCAATATAGTGTTCATGGGCATGGGTGAACCCCTCCTGAATTACCGGAATGTACTCAAAGCTGTGGAGCGTATCAGTGCCGAAGATGGCTTGGGAATGAGTCAGCGGCGCATTACCGTATCAACTGCAGGAGTCGCAAAAATGATAGAACAACTGGGCGACGATAAGGTAAGGTTCAAACTTGCACTTTCACTGCATGCTGCTACGGATAAGAAGCGCAGCGAAGTGATGCCTATCAACGAAACCAACAATATTAAAGCACTCGTTCAGGCGCTGAATTATTTTTATAAACAAACCGGCAACGAAATAACCCTGGAATACATTCTGTTCAAGGATTTTAATGATAGCCTGAAAGACGCGGATGATCTGATAAAAATTTACCGTCAGGTACCCGCCGATCTGGTAAATATTATTGAGTATAATCCTATTGAACTGGCCCGGTTCAGAAAACCAGACGAGGAAGTTACCGATGCTTTTATGAGTTATCTGGAAAAACACCGGGTGAATACACGGTTAAGAAGAAGCCGGGGAAGAGATATTGACGCGGCATGCGGACAGCTCGCAAACAAGGGATAATTGAATTGAGTCTATATATTAATCATTACTGTTGAAAAACAGCAAACTTTAGCAATGAGCAAACAGAACCCATTTGATAAATTTATCAATAAGAAAAAAGGCAGCGTAATTAAGGAAGAAATCAGGCAGAGTAAAAAAATTGACAAGAAGGAAAGAGCTGCTGAATACGAAAAAAGAAAGCAGGAGAAATTACTGCTGAAAAAAGGTGGAAATTCTTCTGAAAAACCGGGGCATTATCTCAGAACTCCCGATCAATCAAATCCTGATAAATCAGGTAAATCAACCCTCGTCAACAAAGGTAAATCAGGAGCCAAACGAACCGAAGCGGATCGAAATGCTGCACCTCTGGGAAGCAACAGAATTGCAAACACTGAGCGCCCGAAAATTGAGAAACGTATTGCTGCTCAGTCACCAAAACCTTCCTCTTCCGGTTCTGCCCATTCTCCAGCATCTGCATCTGCTGCTTCCAAAGCAGAGAAGATGCCCCTGAATAAATACATTGCCCATAGCGGATTATGCTCGCGTCGCGACGCAGCTGAATTAGTCAAGAAAGGTGTTGTAACGGTGAATGATGTAAAAGTTGATGATCCCGGCACCAAGGTTACCGATACAGATACCGTTAAAGTAAATGGAAAGAAAGTAGTTCCGTCGAAACATCTGGTTTATATTCTGTTGAATAAACCCAAGGATTATATCACCACAGTAGAAGATCCGCAGGGCAGAAAAACGGTGTTAAGTCTGATTAAAAACGCAACTAATGAAAGGGTTTATCCCGTTGGTCGCTTAGACAGAAACACTTCAGGAGTACTTTTAATTACCAATGATGGTGATCTGGCTCAGATGTTATCGCATCCGAAATATGGTGTGAAAAAAGTTTATTCAGTGGGTTTGGATCGTCCGTTAACCAAGGCTGATTTTGAAAAAATATTGAATGGAGTGACATTGGATGACGGACCAGTTATGGTTGATGCATTGGCCTATACGGAACCCCATGATAAATCGGTTGTGGGAATTGAAATTCATAGCGGAAGGAACCGCGTGGTCAGACGGTTATTCGAGAAGCTGGGATATGATGTAAAAACGCTCGACAGAGTAGTGTACGCCGGACTAACCAAGAAGGATGTACCTCGCGGAAAATGGCGTTTTCTCACTCCGGCCGAAGTGAGAACACTGAAGTACTATAATAAGGCCGGAAAAAAGCAACTGAAAACTGATGCTGATTTTTGAAATCAGACATTGATCTCAACGGATTTTGCGTTGCCACAGAAAGATTTTTGAATTTTGATTTTGAATTTTTAACATGCAACCTGATATCATCTTCCAGAACGAAAATTTTGTTGCTATCAATAAACCTGCGGGAATTCTCTCTATTCCCGACCGTTTCAACAGCACTTTGTCGTTGCGGGACCTGCTCCAGAAAAAATTTGAAAAAGTCTATACGGTCCACCGTCTTGATAAAGATACCAGCG
>DATCKB010000069.1:0-1787 GCA_036562505.1 Parasegetibacter sp.
CCGCAGGGAGCAGCGCCACATGCACTTCTTTGGGTTCCCGCCACAGTGGAAATTATTCCGGTAGCAGCGTCAATTTTTCTGATTGCATGATTGCTGAATTCAGCAATATAGATGTTATTATTCGCATCAATTACCATTCCTGATGGTGTGTACAGCGATGCGCTTATTGCCAGGCCCCCGTCCCCACAGGGAGCTGCCGCACAAGAAACTTTCATATTTCCTGCCACCATATTAATGGTTTGACCAAATGATGGTGAAACAGAAAAGATAAATAAAGAAATAGGAAAAAAGGCCAACAGCCTGGAAATGGTGATTCTCATAAAATGAATTAAATTAAGGTTATTCGTAGACGTTAGAACGCAAACCTAATCTAATTTCGCATATATATAACTGTTATTACAGATATATTTTTCGAATCATCCAAATATTTTTTACAACAACCCCTTCTCCACCAGATATTCCGCTATCTGTACAGCATTGGTAGCAGCGCCTTTGCGAAGGTTGTCACTAACAATCCACATGTTCAGCGTATTAGGCTGACTTTCATCACGGCGGATTCTTCCTACAAAAACTTCATTTTTCTCATGCGCATCTTTTGGCATCGGATAAATCGCATTCGAAGGATCATCCACAACCACCACTCCGGGCGCGGAAGCTAACAACTCTTTCAGTTCTGCCAGATCATAATCGTTTTCAAACTCAACGTTCACACTCTCGCTATGTCCGCCCATCACCGGAATACGCACGGTAGTCGCGGTCACTCTGATTGAATCATCGCGCATGATTTTTTTAGTTTCATTTACCATCTTCATCTCTTCCTTCGTATAGCCATTCTCAACAAACACATCGATCTGCGGAATCACATTCAGGTCGATCGGATATTTATAGGCCATCTCTCCCACCACACCCTTGCGCTCGTTCATCAACTGATCAACAGCTTTCACTCCGGTTCCGGTAACTGACTGATAAGTGGAAACAACAATGCGCCTGATTTTATATTTCTTATGCAGAGGATTCAACGCCACAACCATTTGTATTGTTGAACAGTTGGGATTGGCAATAATCTTATCGTTGGCTGTCAGTACATCTGCATTGATTTCAGGCACTACCAATGATTTTGTGGGATCCATTCTCCACGCAGAAGAATTGTCAATCACCGTAATTCCGGCTTCGGCAAATTTCGGCGCCCATTCCAGAGAAGTGCTTCCCCCGGCTGAAAACAACGCAACATTTGGCTTTGCAGCAATAGCATCGTTCATTCCCACCACAGTATATTCCTTGTCTTTAAAACTCACCTTCTTCCCTACCGATTTTTCGGAAGCCACGGGAATTAATTCAGTCACCGGAAAATTCCTTTCTGCCAGGATTTGTAACATTTTGGAGCCTACTAAACCTGTTGCTCCTACTACCGCTACTCGCATTTGTTTTTTCAGTTTTTAAAAGGTAAAAAAAAACCTCCCCATTCCGGGAAGGCCTGTAATTATATCTGAGCATATAAGAATTTACAATCCTTCCCCCCTGGAGAACTGTTTCTTAATACGCTTTGTATGTTTCATCATTTTCATAGGGGTCAAAAATACAAACAAAGCGCCGTTATTTCCAAATAAAAGATGGGTGAAAGAACTCTACCCTGGGAAATCGCCTCAAAATAATTTTGTCTGCGAATGTTGAATGCTCATCAGTGATTGATGAATCGTCCTTTTTGACGGACGAGCACCGGATGATAATTTTTTTGACCAGGGAAAAATTTTTCAAATGCTGAAACGGATCTCTATACTGGCATTTAC
>DATCKB010000085.1:0-10034 GCA_036562505.1 Parasegetibacter sp.
AATCATGATGATGAGTGAAGTACCATTACCCAGACCTTTATCGGTGATTTTTTCACCCAGCCACATTACGAACAATGTACCGGCAGTGAGGATAACTACTGTTGAAATCCAGAAATAGCTGTCGAATGATACGATCAACGCATCTCTGTTAACCTGTCTGAGATAGGCTACATAAGCACCGGCCTGCACCAGGGTTACTACAACAGTCAGATAGCGCGTCCACTGATTAATTTTCTTTCTTCCGCTTTCTCCTTCTTTCTGAACTTTCTGCAATTGGGGTACCAGAATGGTCATCAGTTGCATAAAGATCGAAGCAGAGATATAAGGCATGATACCGAGCGCAAAGATAGATGCCATTGAGAAGGCACCTCCTGCGAAGGTATCAATCAATCCTAATGCTCCGGTTCTGGCGCTGGCCATATTCAGTTTTTCAGGATCGATACCGGGGAGTACAATATGAGCACCAAGGCGATAAACAGCAAGAAGTAAAAGGGTAACAATAATCTTATTACGCAGTTCTTCTATGCTCCAGATATTCTTTAGTGTTTGTATAAACTTCTTCACAGATGTTTTGATTAGATGTGAACGCTCCAAAGAAAAAAAGACGCATTACCACAATGCGTCTGGCAAGTTACGGAAAATTATTTCACAATTTCAATTGTTCCGCCTGCAGCTTCTATAGCTGCTTTTGCTTTTGCACTGGCAGCGTCAACTTTAAAGGTCAGTTTAGCTTTAAGTTCTCCGTTACCAAGAACTTTTACATGGTCGGTTTGACTAATCAATCCGTTCATGTAAAGTACTTCAGGAGAGAATTCAGTGATTCCGTATTTTTCAGCGATCTGATCGATCTGACCCAGATTGAAGACTTTATATTCAATTTTGTTATTATTCTTGAATCCTCTTTTTGGTACGCGTCTTTGAATAGGCATCTGACCACCTTCATGCGCATATTTTCTCTGGTAACCGGTGCGGCTTTGCTGCCCTTTGTTACCTTTTGTTGAAGTACCACCTTTACCGGAAGCTTCACCACGTCCGAGACGTTTCTCCTTGTGTACGGAACCTTTTGCAGGTCTAAGATTGTGTAGATTCATTTTTTTGATTTTTACTTACGGGGAATCTCCCCTCGCTTTTAATAATTTGTTTTGTCGGAATTCAGCTACTATTAAGAAACCACCATCTAAAAACAGATAGAGTCATGAGTTACATGACTCTCTGAATATTCTGGTTAGGCTTCCTCTACTTTCAGCATGTGATTCACTTTCCTGATCATCCCCAGGATCTGAGGAGTACCTTCAACTTCTCTGCTGGCGTTGAGTTTATTCAAACCCAGAGCCTGAAGAGTGAGCTTTTGACGCTCAGGTCTGTCGATCGGACTCTTAACCAATGTTATTCTGAACTTTTTCATTACTATCATTTTATATTTTCAATGGTGTTGTAACTGATTTCTTATCTGTTTTGAACAGAGAGAAAAGGGTTATTAACCATTAAATACTTTCTTCAGGCTGATTGATCTGGTTTTAGCTACGGTTGATGGCTCTCTCAGCATAGCCAGCGCTTTGAATGTAGCTTTAACTACGTTATGCGGGTTAGCAGATCCGAGTGATTTTGCAAGAACGTCTGTAATACCAGCGCTTTCCAGCACAGCACGCATACTACCTCCTGCGATTACACCGGTACCCTGAGCAGCTGGTTTGATCAAAACTTTTGCTGCACCGTCTTTAGTCAGTTGATCGTGAGGGATAGTTCCGTGCATAATAGGAACTTTAATCAGGTTCTTCTTAGCATCTTCAATCCCCTTAACGATTGCTTCCTGCACTTCTTTTGCCTTACCTAAACCATGACCTACCACTCCGTTCTCATTACCAACCACAACAAGGGCGGAAAAACTGAATGCACGACCACCTTTAGTTGTTTTAACAACGCGGTTAATGGCTACCACTTTCTCCTTAAGTTCGAGGTCTCCGGCTTTAACTTTGTTTAAGTTTACTTTAGACATTTATAGCTTTTTATGAAATGTATTAGAATTTTAATCCACCCTCTCTTGCACCATCGGCAACAGCTTTCACACGACCATGGTAAAGGTTACCACCTCTGTCGAATACGCATGTTTCCAGTCCGAGTGCCTGAGCTTTGCGGGCAATAGCCATTCCAAGCAGTCTGGCTTTTTCTACCTTGGTTCCGCTCTGGGCAGCAATATCCTTATCTCTGGTAGAAGCCGCCGCCAGAGTAGTTCCGTTCTCGTCGTTAATCAGTTGAACATAAGTGTCTCTGTTGCTTCTGAATACTGATAAACGAGGCTTAACAGCGGTACCAGATACTTTTCTGCGAATTCTGTATCTGATCTTTTGTCTTCTAAGAAGTTTACTTACCATTTTTATATTTTTTGCTATTCCCGATACTGCCGGGAATCATTTTAAAATTTATTATTTACCAGCAGCTTTACCAGCTTTTCTTCTGAGAACCTCACCAACATATTTAACACCTTTACCTTTGTATGGTTCTGGTTTACGCAGGCTGCGGATTTTTGAAGCCACCTGACCCAGTAGTTGCTTGTCAGTACCTTCCAGAGTGATTATCGGGTTCTGTCCTTTTTCCTGAGCAGTAGCTACTTTCAGTTCGGACGGAACTTCGAAAATGATATTATGAGAATAACCCAAAGCAAGATCAAGTACATTTCCCTGGTTAGCTGCTTTATAACCTACCCCTACCAGTTCAAGCTTTTTGGTGAAGCCTTCTGTAACTCCTTTTACCATATTGGCAAGAAGAGAACGGTAAAGACCGTGTAATGCACGGTGGCGAATCTGATCTGTTGGTCTGGTGATATTTAAAACACCGTCTTTAACTTCAATATTAATATCGCGGTCAACCTTTTGCGACAATTCGCCTTTTGGTCCTTTTACCTTTACGGTGTTATCTCCTTCAACGGTGATAGTTACACCAGCAGGAACGGAAATCGGCTTCTTACCAATACGTGACATAATTTATTATTATTAGAATTTGTAAAATTGAGGTTAACAGATGTTCAGTTCCGTATTGAAAACTTAATTTGTGCTGTTAACCTGTCAAATACCTTTTATTTAAAAATCTTCAGCAGTATCCGGTTAACAGAAACTGCTGAAGAGAATACATTTATTAATAGATAGCGCAAAGAACTTCACCACCTACGTTCTGAGCTTTTGCTTCTTTATCGGTCATTACCCCTTTTGAGGTACTTACGATAGCAATACCCAGTCCGTTTTTCACTCTTTTGAAGTCGGCCGGCTTAGCGTACTGACGAAGACCGGGACGGCTTATTCTTTCCAGAGATTTGATTGCTGGTTCTTTGGTTTGAGGATCGTATTTCAGCGCGATTTTAATAATGCCCTGTTTGTTATCGTCCTCGAATTTATATTTCAGAATATAACCCTGATTATACAGAATTTCAGTGATGCGTTTTTTCAGATTAGATGCAGGAATTTCTACCAGCCGGTGATTAGCCATCTGCGCGTTTCTGATTCTCGTCAAATAATCTGCTATTGGATCAGTAACCATTGTTTTTGAAATTGAAATGTGTTGAATAATTTATACAATGCGATATCCGTATTTCTAAGTGTTACTCAGAAATAAATTACCAGCTTGCTTTTTTAATTCCCGGAATTTTTCCAGCTAATGCCATATCGCGGAACATTACCCTGGACAAGCCAAAGTATCTGATATAACCTCTTGGGCGACCAGACAGTTCACAACGATTTTTCAGGCGAACGGGGGATGCATTGCGAGGAAGTTTATCCAACGCACTGTAATCTCCGGCTGCTTTCAGAGCTGCTCTTTTTTCAGCAAATTTAGCAACCATTTTTTCCCTTTTTTTCTGCCTGGCTACAACTGATATTTTTGCCATATTCTTAGTTTGAAAATTTGAAGTTAAACATCTGAAAGGGTTGATTCACTTTCAACTCTTCACTTATGCTGCTGTTACTGCTTCCCTTTTAATGTTTTTGAAAGGCATTCCCAGTTCTTTCAGTAACTCATAAGCTTCTTCGTTAGTATTAGCTGTGGTTACGAAAGTAATATCAAGACCGGTAATCTTATTTACTTTATCAATATCGATTTCCGGGAAAATGATTTGTTCGGTTACCCCCAGGGTATAGTTACCTCTACCGTCGAACGCTTTATCGTTGATACCTTTGAAGTCACGTACCCTTGGCAGTGATACAGAGATCAGCCTGTCGAGGAATTCGTACATTTTTACACCACGAAGTGTAACTCTTGCCCCGATTGGCATGTTCCGGCGGAGTTTAAAGTTCGAAATATCTTTTTTAGACAGGGTAGGTACTGCTTTCTGACCGGTGATAGATGTCAGCTCTTCTACAGCAATATCTACCAGTTTTTTGTCAGCCACAGCTCCGTTCACACCACGGTTCAGACAGATCTTGGTCAGTCTCGGCGCCTGCATAATACTTTTGTAGCCGAACTTTTTCATTAAAGCAGGTACAACTTCGTTCTTGTACTTTTCTGCTAATCTTGGAGTATAGTTTGCTGTATTCATTATTTAATTACCTCCCCTGATTTTTTTGCAATACGAACTAATTTTCCGTTCTCCCTGCTGCGTTTAACGCGGGTGCCGGAACTTGATTTAGGATCCCATAGCATAACGTTAGAGATGCTGATAGGAGCTTCCTTTTTTACAATACCGCCTTTGGTATTCTGTGCCGAAGGTTTAGTGTGTTTGGTAATGATGTTTACGCCTTCAACAAGAACCTTAGCCTCGTCGGGATAAACCTCAAGAACTTTACGTGGCTTCTTGCGGTCCTTATCGTCGCCTGCGATTACCACTACTGAATCACCTTTTTTAATATTAAACTTCGGTTTGAATCTTGTACTCACTGTTAATGATTTATCGTTTTTTATCTAAAACGCCCCGGAACGTCTTTCCGGAGGGCTGCAAAGATAACATTATAATACTTCCGGGGCAAGAGAAATAATCTTCATATATCCCTTGTCTCTGAGTTCTCTGGCAACAGGTCCGAAAATACGGGTACCTCTTGGTTCGTCCGCGTTGTTCAGTAAAACTACTGCATTGTCGTCGAAGCGGATATAAGATCCGTCTTTTCTGCGCAGTTTGTTCTTGGTACGAACAATTACAGCTTTGGTTACGGTACCTTTTTTGATACCACCTGCGGGGATAGCATCTTTCACGGTAACAACGATTTTGTCACCCACTTTGGCATAGTCCTGACCGCTATTCCCAAGCACGCGGATACACAGAACCTCCTTGGCACCGCTATTATCAGCTACATTCAATCTGCTTTCTTGCTGAATCATTTTTCTAAGCTTTGAGCTATCAGCCGCGTTCTGCGAACTTCAAGCAATTAATACGAATCTGTTATTGTTTCATCAGTACAAGCGGGTAGTTGTTTGCTATTCGCTCGTAGTGTTTGTTATTTCACTTTCTCAACAATCTCCACCAGTCTCCAGCGCTTGGTTTTGCTGAGAGGACGGGTTTCCATGATTTTCACCAGATCTCCGATGCTGCATTCGTTCTTCTCATCGTGCGCGTGAAACTTGGTAGTTTTCTTCACGAACTTTCCATAGATAGGGTGTTTCACCTTTCTTTCAACAGCTACGGTAATGGTTTTATCCATTTTATTGCTGGATACCACACCGATTCTAACCTTTCTGAGGTTACGGTTCCTGGTTTTTGTTGTATTTGTATTTTCAGCCATAGTTATAAGCATTGAGCGCTGAGCTTCGAGCTTAGAGCCTGAACCTTCCCGGCTTCAGCTCATTGCTCACAGCTCTTAGCTGTTTATCCTAATTGTTTCTTTCTTAATTCAGTTTTTAAACGGGCTATGTCTTTACGCAAAGCGCGGATAGACATAGGATTTTCCAAAGGTGTGATAGCGTGCGCAAACTCCAGTTTTTTAAGGCGCACTTCATCCTCCTTTATCCTGGCCTTCAGATCTGCCTCGCTCAACTCCTTCAGGCTATTTACGAAATCGATTCTCTTTGACATCGTTACTACGATTTTTTATATGAACGAATTATGCTTCTAAATCTCTTCTCACTACAAATTTAGTCTTGATAGGGAGCTTTTGCGCAGCAAGTTCCATTGCCTCTCTGGCTATTTGCAGAGGTACTCCGTCAGCTTCGAACAATATACGACCAGGTTGTACCACGGCAGCCCAATGATCTGGAGCTCCTTTACCTTTACCCATCCTTACCTCGAGTGGTTTACGGGTCACAGGTTTATCTGGGAAAATCCGGATCCATACATTTCCTTCTCTTTTCATGTGACGGGTCATTGCCTGACGGGCAGATTCTATCTGGCGGTCTGTCATTAACACCGTCTCCAATGCTTTCAAACCGTATGAACCGAACGACAAGGTAGTACCACGCTTAGCATTCCCTTTAACAGGCATTTTCTGCATCTTCCTGTGCTTCGTTCTTTTTGGCTGTAACATTTTATGTTATTTATTAAGTATGTTCTTATAATTAGTTTACTCTAAGCTGACGCATTATCTTCTGCCTCCGCCACCTCTTCTTTCTCCGCGTGGTTCACCTCTTCTGTCGTCTCTTCTTTCACCACCACGTTCTCTGCGGTCACCTCCTTCAGATTTACCTCCGATGAAATTCGGATTCAGATCTCTCTTAGACAGTACTTCACCTTTACAAATCCAGACTTTGATACCGATTTTTCCGTAAACGGTCAGCGCAAACAGGTTGGCATAGTCGATATCCATACGAAGCGTATGAAGAGGAACTCTACCTTGTTTGATTTCTTCGCTACGGGCGATTTCAGCACCACCTAAACGGCCACCAACTTTGATTTTAATCCCTTCAGCACCCATACGCATAGCTGAAGCGATCGCCATTTTGATAGCTCTTTTATAGTTAATACGATTTTCGATTTGTTTAGCAATGGTATCAGCTACAATGGTAGCATCCAGTTCAGGACGGCGGATTTCGAGAATGTTAATCTGAACATCTTCTTTACCGGTAAGTTTCTTCAACTCTTCCTTAATACGGTCAACCTCGTTACCACCCTTACCGATGATAATTCCGGGCTTGGAAGTGTGAATAGTTACGATCAGTTTATTAAGTGTGCGTTCAATAACGATTTTTGATATACCACCTTTGTTGATACGGGCGAACAGGTAAGTCCTGATTTTGTTATCCTCAATCAACTTGGAAGCGTAATCTTTTTTTGAACCATACCAGTTTGATTCCCAACCGCGAATGATTCCCAACCTTGCACCAATAGGATTTGTTTTCTGACCCATTTATTTTAATTTGAAAATTTCAAAATTTTGAAAATTTGAAAATGAATAAAATCCGAACACTTCCAAAATTTGTATGATTAGTTATTTGCTACATCTACAACAAGCGTAACGTGATTGCTTCTTTTTCTTACACGGTAACCACGGCCTTGTGGAGCTGGTCTCATCCTTTTTATAGTTCTTGCTCCATCCACATAAACAGTTTTTACCACCAACTGACTTTCGTCTCCGCCTTCATTCTTTTGTTTCCAGTTACTGATTGCACTAAGTACCAGCTTACGCAAAGGAACAGCCGGATGTTTGGAATTATAGGCCAGAGTGGCTAATGCCGTTTCTACCTTCATTCCGCGGATGAGGTCAGCCAGCAAACGCATTTTACGTGGCGACGTTGGATAATTTCTCAGTTTAGCTACTGCTTCCATTTTATTCAGTTTCAAGTTTCAGATCTGCAGGATTTTCAGGCCGCCGGCCTTATCTCCCGCATACCGTTACATTTTTTTGTTAGAGTGTCCTTTGAAATTCCGGGTAGGAGCAAATTCTCCAAGTTTATGTCCGACCATAAATTCAGTTACATAAACCGGAATAAATTTATTACCGTTGTGAACAGCAAATGTATGCCCTACAAAATCAGGTGTGATAGTAGAACGGCGAGACCAGGTTTTGATCACTCCTTTCTTAGCCTTCCCTTCATTGATTGCCAGCACCTTGCCTTCTAAATTTGCGTCAACGTAAGGACCTTTTTTAATTGAACGACCCATATTAAATTGATAATTTGAAAATTATTTAATCCGAATGCTTTTTCATTCAACAATTATGCAAGCTTCCTTCCGTTTTTGCGCTGCATGATCAGCTTATCACTTCCCTTCTTTTTCCGTGTTTTCAAACCTTTTGCATACTTACCGGTTCTTGAACGTGGATGTCCTCCTGAAGCTTTACCTTCACCACCACCCATCGGGTGATCAACCGGGTTCATTGCCACACCACGAACACGTGGACGAATTCCTTTCCAGCGGTTTCTACCAGCTTTACCCATGCTTTGCTGATTATGGTCTCCGTTAGAAACCACACCAACTGTAGCGTAGCAGTCTGTCAATACTTTCCTGATTTCTCCGGAAGGCATTTTCAGAATCGCATATCTTTCTTCTTTTGCATTCAGTTGAGCAGAAGCACCTGCGCTTCTTACCATTTTACCACCCTGACCAGGTTGCAGTTCAATATTGTGCAACATGGTACCGAGAGGAATATTTTTAATCATCAGAGCATTTCCCAGTTCAGGAGCCACAGCATCACCACTGATGATGGTATCTCCCACTTTCAGGCCCTGAGGAGCAAGGATATATCTTTTTTCACCGTCAACATAGTTCAGTAACGCGATGAATGCACTACGGTTTGGATCGTATTCGATAGAAGCCACTTTTGCTTCGATATCTTTTTTATCTCTTTTGAAGTCGATTATACGGTAGTGCTTTTTATTTCCACCACCCATATAACGCATACTTCTTCTACCCTGTGAGTTTCTTCCTGCGGTACTTTTCTTAGGCTCCAGGAGGCTTTTCTCCGGAGTATCGCTGGTGATTTCAGCGTAGGCGTTTCCGATTCTCCAACGCGTACCGGCGGTCATCGGTTTATACTTCTTCAGTGCCATGTTTTAACTTTTACGGGCTTATCAGCCCCGATTGCTTTAATTTTTATTATCTACTGCCTGTCGGTTAATCTGTTACAACTTAAACGGTACCATACAGGTCGATGGTTTCACCTTCGGCTACAGTTACCAGTGCTTTTTTGTAAGCAGGCTTGCGACCTTTAATAAAACCGGCTTTTGTATAACGTGTTTTATCTTTCCCGGGGATAACAGCCGTGTTCACATCTACAACGTTAACGCCGTAGAAATCCTCAATTGCCTTCTTTATCTCCAGCTTGTTCGCTTTTCTGGCAACCTTGAAAGCATATCTTCTCAACTTTTCCTGCTGAGCATTTGCTTTCTCTGTCAAAATCGGCTTTATCAAAACTTCTGATAATTTCACCTGATTAAATTTGAAAATTTGAAAATCTGAAAACCTGATACCGATTTCTCTTTTCCGGTTTTCGTTTTATATCAATTTGTTATGATCTTATTAAGCTACTGCTTCGTCAAGCTCTACTCCTTCCTCTGTAAACATCTTTGCTGCTGATTCAGTCAGGATGATTACGTTAGCGTTTACAATATCATATGTATTGATATCGCTAAGAACTGATCCGGTAACTGAAGGTATATTTCTCAGACTCAGATATACATTATCGTTGTATTCAGGAAGAACTACCAGGCTCTTTCTTGCATCACCTTTCAGTGCATTCAGAATACCTAAGAATTGCTTGGTTTTCGGAGCTTCGAACTGAAGATCTTCCACGATCACGATAGCGTTTTCCTTAGCTTTTGCACTAAGAGCGCTGATCTTAGCCAGATCCTTCACTTTTCTGTTCAGTTTAAAGCTGTAGTCGCGGGGTTTAGGTCCGAATATAGTACCACCACCTTTATACAATGGGTTACGCAGGTTACCTTTCCTTGAACCACCGGTTCCTTTCTGACGGTGTAATTTGCGGCTTGCACCCTGAACTTCTTTACGGTTTTTCACCTTATGAGTTCCCTGACGCTGAGCAGCCAGATATTGCTTAACTGCCAGGTAAATTACGTGGCTGTTTGGCTCAACACCGAAAATATCATCCGGCATGTCAATTGTTCTGCCGGTCTTCTCTCCTTTTATATTTAAAACGTCTAGTTGCATCTTACTTGAGATTAAT
>DATCKB010000112.1:0-2529 GCA_036562505.1 Parasegetibacter sp.
TATCATCTCAGATGGAGCAGTGAATGGGTAATCAGACTTGGCGATGGAACAGAAGAAAGTAAAAGTCGGATGGAAAAGGCAATTGACGAACTTTGGATGTTCACTGGTGAAATGTTTGAAGCTGCTGATTATGAAAAGGAAATGATGAACAGTGGAATTGGTGTGAATCCGGAAACAATCAGAGAGAACTGGGAGAAGAAAGTGGAGGAAGTTTTTGCAGAAGCTACCTTAACTGTTCCGCCGAAAAAAGCCTGGCACCAAACCGGCGGTAAGAACGGAATTCACACTGAGAATCTGGGATATATTTTAGCGGAAATGCAATATTTACAACGCGTTTATCCGGGCGCAGAATGGTAAGTAAAAACACCATATCATCAATTTACAACATTCTCGAATCAGTTCCTGATCCGGAAGTACCGGTATTGTCTGTATTGGATTTAGGTATTGTCCGTGATGTGAAATTAGATGAAGAAACCGAAACCGTTACGATAACCATAACGCCCACCTATAGTGGTTGCCCTGCTATGGATGTCATCAGCATGAGCATTCGCATGGCTCTGCTGGAAAAGGGATATAAGCAGGTGAAGATTGAAACGGTATTATCCCCGGCATGGACCACCGATTGGATGACGGAATCGGGAAAACAAAAATTAAAGGCTTACGGAATTGCACCACCAAATCCGCAACATAGTGTATGCACCCCTCAGGCTTTTCAGGAAGAAGAAGCAGTGGAATGTCCGAAATGTAAATCTATGAACACCACATTGGTAAGTCAGTTCGGATCCACACCCTGCAAAGCGCATTATAAGTGTAACATTTGTCACGAACCCTTTGATTATTTCAAATGCCATTAATGGAGATTAAAATAAAGATAACATGTCGTTCATACTTTTTGAGATCAGGAATAATGTTGGAGTAATTACATTGAATCGGCCCGAAAAATTTCATTCGTTCAACCGGGAAATGGCACTGGCTATGCAGAAGGCGCTGGACGACTGCGCATCAGATAATAACATCAGAGCCGTATATATCACTGCTACTGGTAAAGCATTCTGTGCAGGGCAGGATCTTTCTGAAGTAATCGGACAAAAAACTGAAGCGCTTACAAAAATTGTTCAGGAACATTATAACCCGATGATTCTTCGTATGCGCCGGATGGAAAAGCCGATCTTATGTGCTGTGAATGGTGTTGCCGCAGGTGCGGGTGCGAATGTTGCACTGGCCGCAGATATAGTAGTGGCGGCTTCTTCGGCTTCATTTATTCAGGCGTTCTCTAAAATCGGCTTGATCCCGGATAGCGGTGGAACATATATTCTGCCCCGTCTGGTAGGGTATCAAAAAGCGGCGGCTTTGATGATGCTGGGTGATAAAATTACCGCAGAAGATGCTGAAAAAATGGGAATGATTTATAAAGTATTCAGCGATGAAACCTTTGCAGAAGAATCATTTAAAATTGCTGCAACACTTGCACAGATGCCAACACGTGCCCTCGCATTTACGAAACAGGCTCTCAACGCTTCTGCCACCAATACATTGGAACAACAGCTTGATCTGGAAGATAAATTGCAGACAGCTGCAGGTGCGACGGCTGACTATCAGGAAGGTGTAGCAGCGTTTCTGGAAAAAAGAGCTCCGGTTTTTAAAGGAGAATAGTCGTAAAAGCGCAAACCCCCGAAAACTGCAAAACAACAATTAATATCATTCAAATTCATATCAATGCAAAACACTGATGTACTCGCAAAGCAGGTGGTGGATAAAATGATGCTGAACGATAAGTTCAGCCAGTGGCTTGGAATTGAAGTGCTTGAGGTAAAAGAAGGTTACAGCAAAATCAAAATGCTTGTTCGCGATGAAATGATAAACGGATTCGGTATCGTTCACGGTGGAATCGCTTTTTCGCTGGCCGACAGTGCTTTTGCATTTGCATGTAACAACAGGAATAATTTATCAGTTGCACTGGATACAGCTATCAATTTTCTGAAACCGGTAAACGTGGGTGATACACTAACTGCAGAAGCCAAAGAAATTCATAATGGCAGAAGCACGGGTCTGTATCATATCACAATCACCAACCAGAATAATTCCACTGTTGCCATGTTTAAAGGTACCTGTTACCGCACGGCAAGACCTTTGCTGCAACCTGAAGAAATTAAGGTGTAGTAAAGAGTCTGGTGTTTGAAAAACGCATCGTTATGATTTACGCTTTTAAAGAATTTATTCCGGTTGTGCATCCTTCTTCTTTTGTTCATCCGCAGGCAACAGTAACCGGAAATGTAATTATCGGAAAAGATGTATATATCGGTCCGGGTGCAGCCCTCCGGGGCGACTGGGGACAGATTATCATAAAAGACGGTTGTAACGTTCAGGAAAACTGCACTATTCATATGTTCCCGGGAGTTACCGTAGTACTGGAGGAGGGTGCGCATATTGGTCATGGTGCGGTGATTCACGGCGCCCATATAGGAAAGAACTGTTTGGTTGGCATGAACAGTGTGATTATGGATAAAGTGGAACTGGGCGAAGAAAGTA
>DATCKB010000113.1:0-1849 GCA_036562505.1 Parasegetibacter sp.
GGAATCTTTCGTTTCAATCAGAAGGATTTGGAATAAAACACCTTGTAAATCGTGCAGAGAACGCAGGCATTGGTTTACTGCTGGAGACAGAAAAGGAAAATGAACCTATGGTTACTCTTTATATTAAAAGACATATAGACGCCAATCTTCAAAATTTAACTTCATGATCAGAATTGCAATTGCAGATGACAAGTCTAACAACCGGAACATTCTGGCCAGCAAGCTGAAGCAAAACAACCTGTTTAATATTGTTTTTCAGGCGGTGAACGGAGAAGATTTTCTGATAAAGATGCGCGAAACTAACTCAGATAGTCAACCGCATATTGTGGTGATGGATCTTGAAATGCCGGTCATGGACGGTATAGCGGCAATCGCAGCGGGATCGTCACTTTATCCGGATGTGCGGTTTGTTGTGTTGACGATTTTTGATGACGACGACAAAATTTTCAGAGCTATTAAAGCAGGAGCCTGCGGATATTTGCTCAAAGAGGAAAGCAGTGAAGTGATCAGCAGTATGTTGGTGAATTTATGGGAGAATGGAGCCGGTCCCATATCTCCTAGTATTGCATACAAGATTTTGCAGATGGTACAACAAAACCCTGCAGAAACCAGGGCTACAGAAAACAGTTCCGACTTTTTCCAGCTGAGTGAAAGGGAAAAGGAAATATTACAATTATTAAGTCAGGGGTTAGAATACAAAGAAATTGCTACGCGACTGGGCATTAGTCCGAATACCGTAAAAAAACACACTATCAATGTTTATCAGAAATTGCACGTCAACAGTAAGGCACAGGCATTACGCATAGCTTATACTAAGGGTTTGATATAAAAAAATCACCATCAGATAACCCGGAAATCACATCGATTCCACTGCTCCAAGCCGCCCGGCGATGGCCTCTTCCAGGCTGGCGGGTATTTGGGCAGCTTCGTCACCTATCGGTGTATGCCGCTTTAAATCCGGATCCCAGGCGAATACAAATTCTTCACTTCCGTTATAGCTTACATAGAATCTGATTTCGTTGTTAAATACGAAAGGAGTAACCCGCATTTCGTAAGGAACACCATCTACGCGTAACTCAAAATACTTTGCCTGCATAATGAACGAAGTTTGGTTATTGATTGAAGGCTCTTGAGAGGAAGAGGCTATAAGAATTAAAAGGTTTCATTTCCGCTTGCCGGGTCAGGCGACGGGTCGTCGCGATTCCTGCCCGGATAATCGCGTGGAGTATCATCCGAACTTCTGTTTCCATAGTTCCGTGAAAGATTATTTGCATCCCCCGACGGATAGTCGCTCGACTGATCACCTGCAGCATGGCGAATACTTTCTCTTTCTTTTCTTGAAGGCTCATGTTCAGAATACTGGCGGCCTTCATTTTCGTTTAATTCGCTCGGCTCCATTGACTTACGGATTTGTTTAGCCGAAGTTTCATCAGGCATAACAGCAGCCATGGCAACATTCTTTCTGGCCTGACCGGTGATTACTCTGGTCTCGCCGCTCATCAGCGCTTCATATCCTTTCTGAGCTACCATTTCAGGTGAATCCAGTTTCTTCTCTTTGTAAGTTACCGATTCTTCCATATTTGCCTTATGGAAGAAATCAGTGTCTGTGGCACCCGGCAGTAAAACGGTCACTGTTACCCCCGTGTCTTTTAACTCATTAGCCAGAGCAGTGCTGAAAGAAACGACGAAGGCTTTTGTAGCTGCATATACGGCCAGATAGGGAACCGGCGTTTTTCCGGCTTCCGAGCCCAGATGAAGAATTTTGCCTTCATTTCGGGCTACCATGTCTTCTCCGAAAAGTTTGGTGAGTGTCAGCAGTGAAGCAATATTTAATTGGATGACTTCAAGG
>DATCKB010000121.1:0-5531 GCA_036562505.1 Parasegetibacter sp.
TTAGCTGAAACGAAAGGATATTGAAGAATAAAATATCTTATACCGGAAGGTTATATCTTGCGAAAATAGTTATTCGTTGTTGAAATTCATAATTCAAATTCAATATTATTATACAAATTCATTGTCCGTTCTATTCCGGCAAAGGCGAAGGATTCTATAATTTCCACCGATTTTTCAATTTTCAGATTTACCAGTGGCCTTTCCTGATCCTGCCATTTCCCCAGAACAAACTCCACCTGCATCCCCCTGGGGAAGTTATTTCCTATCCCGAACCTGAGCCGGGGGTACTTATCTGTACCCAGCATGGCTTCGATATCGCGCAGGCCGTTATGCCCTGCATGCGACCCCGAGCCCCTCAGGCGCAGCCGGTTTAAGGGTAATGCCAGTTCATCAACGATTACCAGTAAACGCTCCAGCGGGATTTTTTCTTTGTCGAGCCAGTATTTGACGGCCCTTCCGCTCAGGTTCATGTAGGTGGTTGGCTTGATTACTATAAAGAGCTTTCCCTTAAGTTTTATCTCCGCTACATCAGCCAACCTGCCTGAACTGAAGAACATATTATGTTTTCTTACAAAGGCATCAGCTACTTCGAAACCTATATTATGCCTGGTATGAATGTAGTCGGCTCCGATATTCCCCAACCCTGCTATCAAAAACTTCTCCATTCTAAATTGCATTATAATCGTCTGATAAATATACCGTACAATGGGTATATTACAAAAAAACCCAGTCTTTTTGAGACTGGGCACTTTATTAAAATTGTTCCTTATTTCTTTCCCTGTGCAGCTTCTTCCTGTCTCAACTGACGGGTCATAACAACTGAAGCGATAGGAATACGCGGAGAGTTCAGAATTTCGATATCGTCCAGTTTCACATCTTCAACACGAACGCTTTGGTTCAGCTCAAGATTGGTGATATCTACTTCAATAAACTCTTTAAGATCTTTCGGATAAGCCTTTACCTTCAGGGCTTTCATTTTAGTAACCAGTTTACCCCCCGCTTTTACACCGACTGAAGAACCGGTGAACTTCAACGGAATGGTAGCGATTACTTTTTTGCCGTCTACGAGTTCAAGGAAATCAACGTGAATCAGTTTATCAGTAACCTTGTCGAACTGCAGGTCTTTCATGATACACTGATAGCTTTTGCCATCTACTTTAATTTCTGCCTTAAGAAACTCAGAAGTATAAACCAGAGGCCTAAACGCACTTGCCGGAGCAACGATGCTGACTTCCTGAGCACCCCCATAAATTACAGCAGGCACTTTGTTCTCAGAGCGAAGCTGGCGGGTGGCTCTTTTGCCAAATTCGGTCCTGAGTTGTCCTTCGATTGTAATTGTTCTCATTTTTTGTTTGTTTTTAGCAGTTTTTTACTGCTATATGATTGTTTAAAAATTCCTTACTGATTTCTCCGGTTGCTGTGAATGAAGAGTCCGTTGATACTCTTATTCTCGAAAGCGTTCCGGATGGCTATTGCAAACAGATCGGAAGTGGTCAGTTGTTTGATCTTCGAGGATTCCTTTTTCAGAGGAATAGTATCGCAAACCACCAGTTCTTCCAACACACTGTTCTCAATATTCTGATAAGCGTTACCGCTCAGAACGGGATGAGTACAAAGAGCCCGTACACTTCTGGCCCCTTTTTCTTTCAGGAGACCTGCACTCTTTGCCAGGGTTCCGCCGGTATCACAGATATCATCAATCAGCACTACATCCCGGTTGGTCACATCCCCTATTACTACCATGCTGGCTATTTCGTTGGCTCTCTTTCTGTGTTTGTCACATATTACCATTTCGGCCTCAAAATAGCTGGCAATTTCCCTGATACGATTGGCACTACCCACGTCAGGGGCCGCAAAGGTAAGATTTTCCAGCTTTAGTTGCTCAATATAAGGGATAAATATTGCTGAACTGTCGAGGTGATCCACGGGAATATCAAAATACCCCTGAATCTGCGGAGCGTGGAGGTCCATCGTAATGACCCTGTCGGCCCCGGCCGCCGTCAGCATATTGGCGATGAGTTTGGAGCCGATTGCCACCCGGGGCTTGTCTTTCCTGTCCTGCCGTGCATAGCCGTAATAAGGAATTACAGCGATCACCTTGTAGGCTGAAGCCCTTTTTGCGGCATCGATCATTAACAACAACTCCATCAGGTTGTCTGATGGCGCAAATGTACTTTGAACGAGGAAAACCATATCCCCACGGATACTTTCCTGAAAAACCGGCTGAATTTCGCCGTCACTGAATTTCTGAATCAGTACTTTACCAAGCGGAGCTCCAAATCTCCAGGCTATTTTCTCGGCAAGGTACTGAGATCCTGTACCGGAAAAGATTTTAGCAGAAGGTTGCATATAACAAAATGTGCCGCGAAGTTAATTATTCATCCACGCATATCGATCTTTCAGCGAAAAAAAATCATCAAATAAAAAAAAGTTGCAGGTTATGGCCGCAACTTTTCCTTAAAAATCCGGACGGTAGGGTGTCAGCGCGTTATATTGGCAAAAACAGAGGCTTTGATTTTTCCTTCGTTCAGCGTTCCTTCATAATTTTTGGACGAAAGAGAAGCAACTTTTTCTTTTCCGTTATTACCCTGATTGTTAATAACGTAGAAGATCGATGAACAAATGAAGATGGAAAAAAACAACGCCACCAGATAGATACCGGCGCAGAAGAGAATCGGATGCAGAGCCCCAACGGGTGTTAGTGATTTTTGGTTCATAGATATTGAATTGTTTTAAAGGGATTCGGTTCTTCAAAAATAATAAAGCATTCTGCCCCCGGAAGCGTAGAAATACGCAAATTTTCGGCTGTGAAAATTACAAAAACAGGAAGTCTCCCCTTTCCGATTCCCGCCCTACTTCAGCCGGGGGTGATTTTCCTGAAAAATCGGGTGATTTATTCTCCTGCCTTATTTCTAGTTTGCAGGTATGGAAAAACGGACTCAGTATTATAAACAACCAATTAAATCATGGGCCGCAGATGACCGCCCGCGGGAGAAACTTCTCGCGAAAGGCCCGTCGGCATTGAGCAATTCAGAATTACTGGCCATTCTCATTCAAAGCGGAACCAGTAACAAAACCGCTGTTGAAGTTGCCCGGGAATTGCTCGATCAGGCCGACAACAGCTTATCGGCTCTGGTGAGAATGACAATCAAGGATATCACCCGGGTAAAAGGACTGGGACTGGCAAAGGCCATAACCCTGATGGCTGCGTTCGAACTGGGTAAACGCAGACAAACAGCAACCTTACCCGAAAAACCAGTTATCTCAGGTAGCGCCCAAATGGGGGAATACCTGAGAGCATTGTTCCGGGATTATCGCCAGGAAGTGTTCGGGGTTGCTTTCCTGAACCGTGCTAACCGGGTCACTCATCTTGAAATTATTAGCCAAGGCGGTATTACCTCCACAATTGCAGATCCAAGAGTAATCCTCAAAAAAGCACTGGAGAAAGAAGCGGTTAGTATAATTCTATGTCATAATCACCCTTCAGGAAATATAAAGCCCAGCCCGGCAGATGAAAAAATGACGCAAAAAATCAAATCAGCTGCCAGCACTATCGATATTCAGGTATTGGACCATATCATCGTGGGCGAAGAAGGATATTTCAGCTTTGCTGATAATGGCCTCTTGTAAATCAAGCCTGTGGCAAGGGGCCACCGAAATTGAACGGAATCTGCATTTCTTCCACTACCTGAATGGTGCCGTTTGCTGCCTCAAATCGCTTGATATTCTCTTCCAGAGCCTTCATAAAACGCTTGGCATGTTGAGGAGTAAGAATTATTCTTGATTTCACTTTGCTCTTGGGAGTACCCGGCATCACATTCACAAAATCTACCACGAACTCCGAATGAGAGTGGGTAATAATCGCCAGATTTGCGTAAAGTCCTTCTGCAACCTCTTCTGAAATTTCGATATTAAGTCCCTGATTCTCCGGTTGATTGCTCATAATTTCTTTATTTTTCACAAAAAGATAAAGTTATGACGAATAAGTTACCAAAGCACCTGCAGCTGGATTTTAGCGTCAAGTTTTTTTGACTCCCCGGGTGCTTCAGTTTCAATGGCGTCGGATTTCCCGATTCCCGAATACCCGACTTTCCACCAGAACCGGAAACGCCTGCTGAATTTATACCCCCAGTTTAAATACAGTCTCCAACCCTTTCCGGAAAAAGCCGAAATGCTTCCCGCATTCAGCACATCGTTTTCATACGCATACAGCCGGCTATCCCAGCTATCTGTTTCCGCATATAATACTCTTATATCCAGATTCCAGCGAAACGCCGGCGACTTAAACCGGATATCCTGATACCACAGAAACCCGTCAGAGTACCTGTTGCCGGCGGACAGGCGTTTCTGCTCCCAACGCCAGCGCAGTTCCCATATTTTACCCGGCTGGTAACCGATATGAAGACGTACTGATTCTGAAATAACAGACTCGGGAACCACCACAACTTCCTTAGTTCCGGATGGATTCAACGGCTTGGCCTCATACCGGTATCTTAAGACGATTTCTACTTTTCGGGTAGGCTTATGTGTGATATTCACAAAATAATCGCTTCCGGCAGCCGGACTATTCACCCGAAATTTCAACCAGGGAAATTTAAACCAGTCGGCATAGCCATCTATCTGCCACTTTAAATCGGGTTTCAGACTTAACCCGGTATAAAACCCCTGTTCATTGGAGGGAGTGGAATTTTCTGTAAATGCATTCGACATCAAACTTTGAAATCCGGATGAAATATTTCTGTACAGCATTCCCACACTCATTTTACGATCCGGTGCCATCATTATTCCCGCTACTACAGCATAATCGGTTTGTGGATCTAAAGCAAACTCTCCGAAAACATGTACCTGCCTGTAGGTGCAGGAAAAATCTACACTTGCATTGATCCATTTATCTCCCCGTACCGCATATAACTGATAAGGAAATTTGTCTTTCAGCCAGGGATACCCGAAACTCCAGGCGACTGCATTGACACCTATATCTCCTGCGCCAAAATGAAATTTGGCCGCTCCTCCTCCGCACCATTGCTCAAGATTTCCTTTCCGCGATATCTCCAGCTCCGTCCTGTGTAATCCGTAAGTATTGACCGAACTAATTGTTCTGCCCGATACCGCATCTTCATTCAGGGTTGCAGATAGTCTCCGGTATGATGCAAAAACAGTGCTGGTCCAACTACCCTTTTTCAGCGACACTGCAACACCACGATGAAAATTGTATTCTCCGGAAGCCGTATATGGTTTTAGCACAGGCGACTGCCGCTTTACCTGAACCACTTCCGCTCCCTTTTTGAATGCCATACCCTGGAATTGAATCAACCCCTGCCCCATTTGAATTGTAAAATCACCCAAAGCAACTGCCTCTATTCCCACCGTCTGCCGCATGAAAAGATGAAAAGAATAAAAGTCCATTCCAAAATTTCCATTTCCAAATCTGAAATATTCACCGGCATCTTTTTCAGCCGTAAAGCCATATTGAAGGAGGTTCCTGAACTGATACCGGTAGCGCATCAGTATTTTATCCGGAGAACCGGCAT
>DATCKB010000132.1:0-5346 GCA_036562505.1 Parasegetibacter sp.
CTTTCTGAGCTCGGTGCAAGAGTTCATATCAGTGATTAATCTTTACATTTGTTAAAAAATGAATTCATTCGGCCGCATATTTCGGGTTAATATTTTCGGAGAATCACATGGAGAATCTGTGGGAGTAAATATTGATGGCTGTCCGCCTGGCATACCTTTACATGCAGAAGATTTTATGGCTGATATTCTGAGGCGGCAGGGAGGAAATCAGAAAGGGGCAACTCCGAGAAAAGAAGCGGATATTCCATTGATCAAAAGCGGAGTGTTCAATGGATTTACTACCGGTGCACCTATCACCATTTTATTTGAAAACAGCAATACCAGAAGCGGTGATTACGAAAAGCAGCGTGCCTTTCCACGCCCGGGTCATGCTGATTTTGTAGCCAATAAGAAGTTTAAGGGATTTGAAGATTATCTGGGAGGTGGACATTTCAGCGGACGGCTTACTCTTGCCCAGGTAGCAGCCGGAGTTATTGCAAAGAAAATATTGAACGACGTAACCATCAACGCCACTATTACAGAAATAGGAGGATCAAAGGATATAGAGACCGGATTACAGAAAGCAATCGACGCAAAAGACTCGGTGGGTGGAATAGTGGAATGCCGGGTAAAAGGATTACCTGTTGGTTTAGGAGAGCCATTCTGGGATTCAGTGGAATCCCTGATCAGTCATGCTGTGTTTGCCATTCCGGCTATTCGCGGAATAGAGTTTGGTACTGGTTTCGCAGCCGCCGCAATGATTGGGAGTGAACATAATGATGCTATTCTGAACAGTGATGGCACTACATTAACCAATCATGCCGGAGGTGTAGTTGGTGGCATTACTAACGGCAATGAGTTGGTATTCAGAGTAGCTGTTAAACCTACATCATCCACACCAAAATCACAACGCTCATTAAATTGGGAGACCGGGGAAGTGGAAGAGTTTTCCATTCGCGGTCGCCACGATTTGTGTATTGCCCTTCGTGTTCCCGTGGTTCTGGAAGCTGTGGCAGCAATCGTTCTGGCAGACTTGTATCTGATCGGAAATCGATAGAAACCTGACAAATACGTTTCCGTTTTTTACAAAATGGTAGTTCTACGACGAGACTTATTATTTGCGGATTCAGATTAAGTTGATTTAACCGGGTGGGTTGCAAAGAAATCGCTGGTATTTCTGAAACGGACTTAAAGTCTGCAGACCCCATTGATGAACTGATCCATCCCCTTTTTTAAATTTTTTTCCTTCGCTTTTGTTTCGCTTCTCTTACGCTATTCTTACGCTTGTATTTCGGTGGGAGTTGGAGTTGTGTTAACTCTTGAGATGCAATCATGTGTCCCGAGTCATGACAAAGTAGTAAATCCAATAAATTAAATGTATTCTATTTATATTTAATAAGTATTTTCACCTATTAGCTAAAAAAAGTATATGTTTTTAGTGAAAAAACTTTGAAGGTTCAAAAAGGCTCGTTAGGTTTATAACTAATCGTAAAAAAGATAGGTTCCGGAGAGGCGTGATTATTTTAACGATTACCAATTAAAACCCTGCCTGGAATATGCTGAAAAATAATACAATCCTGAAAGTATTTCTGAGTGTAATATTTGCAGTTTCCGTTTCTGTATTAACTGCTCAGAATATTACATCTCCTCAAGTAAAAGCGTATCCCGTTTCCCAAATGCAGGAAAAAGTTTCTAATTCGATCGGTTCAAAGAAAACCTTGGTTTCCCTCGATAAACTTAGCGCAGCCTATCAGCATTCTACTTGGTATTATCAGGGCAAGTTAAACTCCAACCCCAGAATCAACTCTTTGGTATTAAATGGCATGATCAGTATTGCTGGCACTCCATTCGATTTTCAGGCTGTTGACTTCGCCTCGACAAGCGTGTCCTCAAATACTATCAAACTTGCCAAACTGCGCTTTAACAAAGAACAGATGCTCTCCTCCCTTCAAGGCAAGCTAAAAGAGATAGCTGATCTTGAGTCCTTATTGGGAAGCAATTTTATTGATTTGGTCACGGAAAGACAATTACTGGTTGATAGAATCAAAGAAGCATTCAAGGCTTCAATCAATTTTCCCTCTGCCGAATTTACGCTCATAACCAACAAAATTTTTTCTGACGCGGAGATTTTTAAACTTGGTCCAGTAGCAGCGTTCGACAAGCTAGCAAGTTCATTGCGGGATTCTCTGGCGAATTATCACTTCCAGCGAAGGATATTTTGGCAATGTTAATTCTCTTTTGACGAATGATCCATTCTTCATGTCGGGAGGTAATGGTTATCAGTTTTATTCTCAAATGTCAGACAGCCTCACATATTATAGCCAGACAGTTTTTGGATATCCGTCTTCGGCACCAGTGAAAAATATCCTTCAATACATCGATTACGAACTTTATTGTGAACCCGATGGAGTTAGTCCATCTAGCTGTTCACCACCATCGAGCGGTTGCCGTTCCCCTTATATGGAGTGGCATGCATATAAAGACGCCTATCTTCGCCTAAAGTCATATTTTTATGCCAAAGCAAGGCTATCCAACTCGTCATTTAAAGACTGTAAGAATTGTTATATTGGAAGTGATAACACACTTCAGTTTATTGATACCGTTTGCGTCGAGGTTGCTGACACTGCAGTAAAAATTACAAATTACAACTATGATCCAAACGTCGTTTTGACTCTGCAATTTAATCTGGAAGGGCAAAACAAAGCACCTTGTAAACTGAGAGTTGTAATTGAATTTGAGGATGCCGGATTGATAAAAAAAGACACGGCAATTTTTAACAAAGGAGATAGTATAGTTTATCACATGCTTCCTATCGTGTATAGTGAAGGTTGGTGGATACAAACAATAGAGTGTCCGTTTAAGCCTACTCTTATTCCCGATCCCGTTGGAAGTTGTCCCTGTCCCGAAATAAGCGACTTCTATGCTTTTGTTCAGTATGAAGGGTATACTTGTGGGTGGGGAAATGCAATCACATTTTATAATTTCGCAGGTCCGGTTCCTGCAGGCAGAACAGTTTATGTTCTATTCTTAGTTTTTGATCCTTATCTCGGGTATTTTTACGATTATGTCGAATTTAATGAAGGTGAAGATGAAAAAGAATATTGTTTAGGTGGATACGGATACGAATATGCTTATGTGGAGGTTTATGGTGTTTATTGCTACGACGATGAAACTTTCCGTTGTCCGGGTGAAATAGAAAGGATTCCGTCATTTTGCCCTGACCATCCCGAATATGAAAAGTTTAAATTGAAGGTCCGGCGATATCATGACTATACTAATACTTCCGATCTATTTAACTACATTGTGGAACAGGGTGATAATTACCTAGCTGATAGGGAGGCTGAAATCCTCAAACAATGTGAGGAAAGCTGTGAAGCACAAGCGGATATCTGGATTAATTCATTGAAAGGTTGCGTCGGCGGCACTTCTGGAACACTTGACTCACTGAGACAGGCCCTAATTAATATTTGCAAATCCGGTTGCGCTTCTGGAAATCTTATGGGGACGTCTGACTCTATTGGTGGATCTGCAACTTTCGAAAGTGTAATTCGACAGTTCTATCCTAGTGCCTCAGATTCATGTACGGCTTTTCTGATATCAAGTCCCTATCCAAAAAATAAACAACCGCTTTATCAACGACAATCTGAACTATATATTACAAGTTGTCTGCAGCAACGCTTCACTGCGCTGAAGAATCAGTACACCGCATCAGGTTTCAGCGGAACACTTCATGAATGGTTTCAAATGCAGTTAAAAGATGATTATAAATTAACTGAAGCTGAGTTGACGAGCCTTGAAACCCAACTTGCGTCAGGCTGTAAATATCTTAAACGACCCTTGGTTTTACCCGTAGCAATGAGCTGTGATGCTGACGGTATTACAGTTGAACCTAGTTGTGTGGACTCAGCTACAGTCGCCGGATTGCTGAGCGGTTTCAGTACTATGTATCTCGGATTAACTTCTGCTAACGAACGATATGAGATCTTAATCACAAACTATTTCAACCACTCTCTTGGCTTTGCATTAAGTTACGAGGATTACGATGAATATTTTCAGTTGATGCAGACGGGTACAGTTAACGGACAATTATTATGTGCTCGCTCTCAATCGTCATTTGATAATACTATTTCGGAAATCGAGACTTGCATGTCTTCGGTGTTCATGAGCGCTTATTCATCGGCAATAAATCTTTATACCGCTTATATTGATTCGGTACGCGCCGCATTTCGGACTGCATATTTTACAAAATGTTTGACAGCCACAGCTGGTTCTAGTTTGAAATCCACTTATCTGGAATATCATTATACGTTGTATTACTATGACCAGAGTGGAAACCTGGTTAAAACAATTCCACCAGAAGGAGTAGAGCTGGCCAGTGACTTAGAGATTGAGCAAATCAATCAAAATAGGGCTGTAAGCAGCAAATACTGCTACGAAAATTCACCTTACGTAAATTTTACAGGAACCAACGCAGTTGACTTCCTTCTTCCTAATGGTAAAAAGTATTTCAATTATACGAATCAGGTAACTATAGAAGCTTATGTCAAGTTAGATAACTTCAATAATCAGGGCGTTTTCTCTTATAACGGTGATTATACTATCACTGGTGGTGTAGTGGAGAATGGATTTGCTCTTCTGGTCAGAAGTGGCAAGCTGGTATTAGTATCAGGATCGCGCATATATAGCAGTACAGTAAAAAATGAGAGAGAGACGCCAGCATTGACCAACTTTTTGAACACAGGAGAATGGTTTCATATAGCCATTGTATATACCTGGCTCCCCATTGATCCGGTCAGGATGTACATAAACGGATCCAGAGTGCCTTTAACCTCACTGAATTCGAATTCACCTTATTTCACTTCAGCATATCTCGGGCTTAACAATACACCGGTTAAGTTGGGAGGGGCCTACAACAATGGTACAACTAGCTATCTTAATGGTGGAATTAAACACTTTAGAATGTACACCCGTATGTTGGGACAGGCGGAAATTGTTCAAAATGCATTTAACAGTTGTTTGATTCCTGCATCTACAAGTGGGTTGTGCTGTAATATCCCCTTTTACGAGGGAACGGGAAATTCCCCCAGAGATTATATAGCAGATCTTTCAGGTATCGTTTCTTCCGGAAGCGTTCCCTGGGCTAATTACGTAGCACCCTTTTACCCTGAACACAAATTACCTACCGTCTACGAATATAACTCGTTAAATCAGATTGTACGTCAAAGTAGTCCGGATGGAGACACCACGCGGTTCTGGTATGATGCGTTAGGTCGCTTAGTGGCTTCCCAAAACGAGGAGCAGCGCGATCCTAGGAATACGATGGCCAACTCTGCCACCGATCGGTACAGCTTCACCAGGTATGACCAG
>DATCKB010000135.1:0-2556 GCA_036562505.1 Parasegetibacter sp.
GTTTCTGACACCCTGGCTGCTGATTTACTATTTCTATCACTATATCAGCAAAATCCGCAAACAGGAAATCGACACGCTCAAACTGGAAGCTCTGGTGAAGGCGCTGGAACTGAAAACGATAAAATCCCATATCAATCCTCATTTTATTTTCAACGCCCTGAACAGTATCCGGGCGCTTATTGATGAAAATCCTCAAAGAGCCCGGAACGCCATCACCGAGTTGAGCAATATCCTACGCAGCAGCATGAAGGCTGAAAAAATGGAAACCGTTTCGCTGGCCAAAGAACTCGATATTGTGAAAGATTACCTGGCGTTGGAATACATCCGGTTTGAAGATCGGCTGAAGGTTGAATATGAAATTGACAGCGACACGCTTCAGCTTCCTGTGCCTCCGATGATGTTGCAGACTCTGGTGGAAAATGCCATCAAGCACGGCATCAGCAAAAGAAGAGACGGAGGAACTATCAGCATCAAATCGGAATTCGCTGATAACAGTCATCAGATAATCATACGCAATACCGGGCGGTTAAATGGTGAAATAAAAACCGACGGATTCGGTTTGATGAGCACACATAACCGTTTAAGTCTGTTGTTTGGCGATAAAGCCAGTTTTAACATCCGGGAAATTAACGGTGATACTGTGGAAGCGAAGGTGATTATTCCAACCGACCAAAAGGGTATGCTTATACGCCAGACTGAGAATACTTTTAATGTTTAATTTGAAAATAGTAGTCTATGATCAGGGCTATATTAATCGACGATGAGAGATTAGCAAGAAATGAACTGAGAAAACTATTAAAGGAATTTCCTGATATCGAAATAGTTGCCGAAGCTGCAAATGCCGATGAAGGAGTTGAACAAATTGAATTGCTGAATCCCGACCTGGTTTTCTTGGATATTCAGATGCCGGGAAAAACAGGGTTTGATATGCTCACTGAACTGGAAAGAGCACCTCAGGTGATTTTCACTACAGCATATGATGAGTATGCATTGAAAGCTTTCGAAGTTAACGCTATGGATTACTTATTAAAGCCGGTTGAACCAAAGCGACTGGCAGAAGCGATTCAGAAACTGTATAATCAGGACCTGAAAGAACATAGCGAAACCCAGCAGGTGCCTGCAAACCGGTTGATTCTTCGCGAAGATGATCAGGTATTTGTAAAAGATGGTGAGCGTTGCTGGTTTGTAAAACTGAGTGATATCAAACTGTTTGAAAGTGTCGGGAATTATGCGAAGGTGTATTTCGGAAATAACAAGCCGCTCATTTTGAAATCATTGAATGCACTGGAAGAAAGACTGGATGAAAAAGTATTCTTCCGCGCCAACAGGAAACATATCGTTAATCTCCGTATGATAGAAAACATCGAGCCCTACTTCAATGGAGGTTTATTACTCGAAATCAAAGGAGGAGAGAAGATCGAAGTGAGCAGAAGACAAACTGTCAAGTTTAAGGAAATGATGAGTTTGTAGGAAAGGCAGTTTTCAGCCCGCATCTGAAGAGAAAAAAGCCAGAACTTGCCTTGCCTCAGACGGAAGAAAAATTAAAAAAAGAAATTCCCAATAATGGTTAAGATTACTACCCGCTTCATTGCTGCAATTGGTTTCCTGATTATCAGTTGTACCAGCCGGGCTCAGAAAGTCGAAGAACTGATTACTACCAACGAAGTTACACGGGTATTGACAATCCTGGCTTCTGATGAAATGGAAGGGAGAAGAACCTTTACACCGGGAATTGATAAAGCTGCAGCATTTATAGCAGAAGAGTTTCAGAAAATCGGACTGCAGCCCATCGACAGCACCGGATCTTATTTTCAGAAATTCACTTTGAAGGAAATTGGATTCGCCCGCCGGTTTGGCGGACCGTCGATGGGGCAGGAGGATCCTCTGATGAATGTGGTAGGGGTGATTCCCGGTAAATCGCGCGCTGATGAATTTGTTATTTTTTCTGCGCATTACGATCATCTGGGAATTGGAGTTCCGGTTAATGAAGATTCTATTTTCAACGGAGCAAATGACGATGCCTCAGGTGTAACAGCAGTTATTATGCTGGCAAAATACTTCGCCCAAAAAAATGATAATGAACGAACGCTGATATTTGCCGCTTTCACCGGTGAGGAAATGGGAGGCTTTGGTTCAAGATATTTTTCCAGACAATTTGATTCTTCCAAAGTGATGGCTATGTTTAATATTGAAATGATCGGTACAGATTCAAAATGGGGGAAGAATTCTGCTTTTATAACCGGTTACGAAAGATCGGATATGGGAAAGATACTGGAGAAAAACCTGGAAGGAAGTGATTTTAGTTTTTACCCTGATCCTTATCCGCAACAACAACTATTCTTTCGTTCCGATAATGCCACCTTAGCCCGGCAGGGAGTGCCCGCTCATACTATTTCCACCTCAAAAATGGATGCAGAACCTTATTATCATACGGTGGATGATGAAATTGAAACCCTTGATCTGGAAAATATGACCCGGATTATTCATGCAATTGCAATCAGCAGTCGCACGATAATCAGCGGAGAAGATACCCCCTCGAGGATACTTTCAATTGAA
>DATCKB010000147.1:0-9221 GCA_036562505.1 Parasegetibacter sp.
GCATCCAGCTATACATATTATCTGATTTCAACAGACCTCGAAAGCGGCGCCTATCTGAAATGTAATGAAATGGCACTCTCATGGCGGGCAAACCCGGGCTTGTTGAAAAAAACAGCCATGAAAACCCTGAGAGCAACCTTGGTTGCCGGCAATTTATTCATGCTGACCAACTATAGTGGTACAGATCCGGAAACGCAAACACCATTTGGTTATCCGAACACCAGAAGTTATACCCTTTCATTAACTGTTGGATTCTAAACGAATTAATTATGCGAAATAAAATTTTCATCGCCTTAGCACTTTCTCTGGTTTGTGCTACAAGCTGCAAAAGGTTTCTGGACCTGCCGCCGAAGAATAAACAAACCGTAATATCTATTAAAAATATAGAAGCTCTGCTGGCTTCTCAGTTACGCGGCTACACAGAACGTTATATTAAACCACTTTATGGGGAAGTAACACCAGCCTGTCCCGTTCAGGCCATGATGATGTTTGAAGCCTATTCTGATAATATAGATTTTGAAGAGGCTTTGCCCATGTACCTTCTATCGACTAACCGATATATCACCACCGAAGTCGGTTATGCAAATCTGCTGTTATGGAACCAGCACACTACATCCGAAATGCTCTGGAAACATCACTATTCGATTGTCGGTTTCATGAATAGCCTGATTGACCAGATGGATGAAATTGATGATGCCACACCCGCACAAAGAGATCAGGTTTTGGGAGAAATGTATGCTATGCGGGCGTTTTCTTTATTTAAACTTCAGCAGTACTTTGCGCCGTACGACAAGGCAGAAATGGGCATCCCCGTGTATCTGCACACCGGCAAAGGTGTACTGGGTGTAAAAATGCCGAGGTTGACACATGCAGAGGTTTACAAAATCATCCTTGAAGATTTGGGAAAAGCACTGGAATATGTAACCAGAACAGCTCCCCGGTCGGGTTATAACGTTCTCTACAACGAAAGATATCTCAATCATCTGATTGCACAGGTATATTGGTTTAAAGCAGAATCACCTGCCAAAGAGGAGGGTGACTATGAAAAGGTAAAAACTCATAGCCTTAAAGCAATTGAAAACCTTGATGCAGTGATTCCCAAAACGGCAGCAGCAAGAATTACAGCATATGGTGGCGCGGATCCCAATTATCCGGCAGTTGTACAGGAGAATAATCAGCAGGGAGGTATGTCGGGAATTTATGGCTCCGAATTCCAGTATCTCTCCGAAACTCAGTATACACCCAGCAAAATTCCATTGAAAAAGGACTTTGCCGATCTGTTTGTCCCAACAGATATCCGTATTGAGAATTATTTCAACACTAATCCTGCCCGCGCAGATGGGAGAGTAGGTACAGAAGGGAGAGTGCTTAACTGGGCATGGCCATGCGATGGAACCACGATGGGTAATACAAAGCGAGCCAAGATTGTCATGTTTAAACCCGAAGAAGCCTATCTGATGCTGGCGGAAGCTCAGTTCAGAACCAATTCACCCGATCAGGCGGTAGCTACACTGAATAAATTCAAAGGATTCAGAAACGCCGGAACGGTCTCCGGTACCACTGGTGACGCCCTTCTTCAGGAAATTATAGATGAACGCAGAAGAGAGTTATTTGGAGATACAGATAAGCGATGGCTCGACCTCAAGCGCTATGGAAGAAAAACTATAACCAGAAATCTGACTTTCTTCGGTGACGTGTACAACATTACCGTAGAACCTAACGATTTCCGTTATGCCCTTCCCATTCCGCTTTCTGAAATCCAGGATAATAACAATATCAAACCTAATCCCGGATGGCAGATTCTTGAATTCTAAATTCTTTATTTAACAGAGATATGATGAAGATTAAATATTTTTTCACCGCAATAATGACCCTTTCCATCGCCTTCCTTGCAGGGTGTAAGAAAGATTCATTTAATTACCAGATGTACGAAGCAAACGTTGCTGATATTGATTCAATTTATTTTTCAGCGGGTGATGTAATGATGATCGCTGACGGTAAAGCACAACTACAGTTTATTGTAGAAACGTACAAGCGATTCCAGCGTAAATCCGGCGAAGTCACCCGGGAATTTGTAGACTATCGGGAACTTCCTGAAGGGTCGCTGAAAATATTTGAGGAAGTAACCAATAAACAAATTGATGGAATGACGTTCAGCATTGCAACAATGCCTGCTGATACACTACGATTTTATGCACAGGTCGGAAATGTAAAATCAGAAGTGAAGAAAGTTGCCCTTCGGCCGAAACCAACACTTCCTCCGAAAGTGTATGTGGATGTGATTTTTCATGCGTGGGAACTGAATCCGGCAAACCGGCAGTACGACGTTTCGTCTTATCAACCGATAGAATACGAAAAGATTGTTGAAGCACTTCGCGTAATGAATGAAGTTGTCAACAACCGTATCGGGAACGCAGCTAACGGTGCATCAGCTAACATAGAATTCAGACTGGCCACTAAAAATCCGCAGGGTCAAAGTATTCCTCTGCCGGGATATAATAAAATAGTATATAGTGATGAAGTAAAACAAAATCCGCTCTCAGCCACGATTTCTGCATTCGATTTTGCCCCCTATATAACAGCTAACTGGGATAAGTTTATCTGGGATTATAAAAACTATCTGAATATCCACCTGATTCCATCAGGTGCGAACAATTCACTTAGTGGAGCATATCCTCCCAATCAACTGGCTCCGGGCCCTGGAGAATCTATGATACCAGGGATAACTGCTATCGCAGCTAATGAAGATGATTTTCCACGCACTGCTGGCAATCTGGCCGTGATGATGCCCCATACACTGCTTTACCCGGGCTATGAAAGGAGAATTGAAATCTTCAACTATGTAGGTCAGTTTTACGGGCTTTATCCAACCAGTTCATATAGTACTGCCAGGTATCATTCTGATTATTGCGAAGACACAAGGGAGTATAATACAGCAGACCCAAGAAATAATTTTAACTTTCCTATTAAAGTTGGAATTAACGGTGACAAATTCCTGATCAATAATGCGATGGATGATATTCGTTATCCAAGTCTGCGTAATTCTATTACCCTCGATCAGGTAAACCGGATGAGAGCGGTAATGGAAAAATGTCCGGGTAGAATGAATGCAAAACCGATATAGAATAGAAATTAATAGTCAAAAGCAGAAAGATAAACGACAAATAATATAAAACGGAACCAGATTTGATGTAGTTGAATTTTAAATAAAATATCGCCCCATGCAACTTCCGGGTGAAAACTTTCATTTATAAGTTATCGTGAAAATTTTCACCGGGAAGTGCCCGGGGTTACTGAAAAAAACTAGCAATATGATAAAAAAAATGTTTTTAGCAGGGATTTCCCTCGTAGCGGCAGGTTTCGTTATCGCGCAGAGCGGTCCGTTTACAATTAAGGGAAAAATTGACGAGGTGAATGAACCGGCAAAAGTTGTTCTTCATTATATGAAAAACGGAACCCGCGTTATGGATACCGCAGAGCTCGTAAATGGTAGCTTTTCATTTAAAGGTGAAATCGACAAACCTGTAGCAGGACTACTCTATGTGAATAAGAGTAGTGATAATCCCCGACTGATGATTGCAGTCAATTCTTTGGGAGAAGTTATGGGGCGCGACGGGATCCAGATTTATCTCGAAGCTGCCGAAATTGGTATCAAAGGAAATACCCTGAAAAATGCTACCGTAACGGGATCCCGGGCTCATAATGAATTCACAGCATTAAATAATACGCTGAGGAGCTTTAATGAAAGACGGGAAGCGATTTATCAGAAAATGGGGAAAATTCCTGCCGACCAGAAAGAAGGAGCAGAGTATCAAACGCTTACCGACGAGCTCAATCAGATTTCAAAAAACGTAGCTGCACTGCAGAAAAAGTTCATCATGGAAAATCCTGATTCCTGGGTGAGCTGGAATATCGTATCCGGCAAATCAATCATTTCAGACCCTGATGAACAAAAGGAATTGTTATCTGCTTTCAGCGAAAAATTTCTGAACACCAAAGAAGGGAAGGAGGCGCAGGAACGTTTAAAAATCGCCTATACCACAGCGATAGGCCGTACGGCTCCCGATTTCTCGCAGAATAATACAGAAGACAAAAGCGTTTCGCTCTCCTCGCTGAGGGGGAAGTATGTATTAATCGATTTCTGGGCAAGCTGGTGCGGACCATGCCGGGCTGAAAATCCTTATGTTAAAAAGGCATATGAGAAATTCAAAGATAAAAACTTCGAAATCCTCGCAGTATCATTAGACAGTAAAAAAGATCCCTGGATAAAGGCTATTGAAGATGATGGTTTACCCTGGATTCATGTGAGTGACCTGAAAGGCTGGCAAAATGAAGTTGCAGCCCTCTACAATGTGAGAGCAATTCCACAAAACTGGCTGCTTGACCCGGACGGAAAAATCATAGCTGTCAATATGCGAGGCAAGCAACTTGAAGAAAAACTTGCAGAATTAATCAGATAACGGCTTCAGTCTGACCCGGGATTTTTCAAAAAATGGTAACCCTTGGGTAAAATACATCAGCCTTAAAAACAGGCTCAAAATGCTGCAAATCTTTAATTTATACAAAGGCTGGTCCGAAATCGGACCAGCCTTTTTTCGTGCTTTTAGCAGATTCGATAACTCGCTAACTGCATAAGTCTTAAATTTGTTGCCCGTCATTTCGTTTGATGATGGCCGTCAATGATGTATAACGCTTAAAAGTAATGGAACTACAGGGATCCGAAAAGGAAGAACAATTTGCCCAAATCTTCCACCAGTACAGGGATAAGGTGTATTCCATTGCCTTGCGTATGACCGAATCTGTTGAACTGGCCGAAGATATTGTTCAGGATGTATTCCTTCAGCTTTGGTTGCACAGCGACAAACTATCTGATCTCACACATTTTAAGGCTTATTTATTCACTACCACAAGAAATCATGTATATAATGCACTGAAGAAGAAAGCAATACGGGAATCGACACCCGAAATTATCACTGCACCCTTATCGGGGAACAGCTTTCCTGCCGATGACGTTCTGCTTAACAAAGAATATTCAACTATACTGAATCAGGCAATTGCACAACTGCCCGAACAACAGGAAAAGGTTTACCGGCTCACCCAATTTGAACAGTTAAAAAGAGATGAGATTGCCCGGATAATGAATATCTCTCCCGAAACGGTCAAACAGCACCTCGCTCAGGCCCGCCGAAACCTTCGTTCTTTCTGCATTTCTCAGTTGGCTTCTGAGGGAAAATGGGGACTTATTACCCTTTACATCCTGCTCGGAAAAAATATTTTCTGATTTTTTTCATTCCAACTAACCCGAAATCTATTTTCAGTTGTTTCCTTAAACTGTGCCCCTGGCACCAAACCAATTAAGTTCAGCTTATGAGCGAGTCAAAAATTAAAAAACTGCTGGAAGGGTATTATAATAAAACTCTGACTGAGAAGGAGAGGAAGGAACTTTTTGCGCTTATAAGTCAACCCGAATACGAACAAATATGTAAAGATATTATAGAGCACCTCACCAACTGGGAAAACGGTAGTTCAACCGAAACCATGTCACCCATTGAGGCCAATCATATTCTGCAAAGCATTCTATCTGCCAGCAAACAAAACATTCAGGCTACCAACAAACCTTATCCTAACCTGAAGTCTCCCGTTGTATCCATCAACAGGCATCCAAAATACAGGAAACGCAGCTGGCTGGTTGCGGCAGCCGTCGCCGGACTGCTGCTAACCGCCGGCACCTATTTTTGGATGCAAAACGGCATTCAGCAACAAAAGAATGACCTGATTTCTATTAATGATGTACAACCGGGAAAAGATGGAGCCATCCTGAAACTGGCTAACGGTGAAGAAATACTGTTAGATAGTCTGGGAAAGGGCACCATTGGTCGTCAGGGCAATGCCGAAATAATTTTACAACAGGGCATGCTTGCTTACGAAAATACCAGCAATGAAAATCCTGACCAATACGATGCTAAGGCTCTGATAAATACCTTATCTACACCGAAAGGCCGTCAATTCCGGCTGATGTTACCCGATGGAACTGTAGTTTGGCTCAATGCCGCCTCATCCATTACCTTTCCTACAAATTTCTCTGATAAGAAAAGAGAAGTTATCATCACTGGTGAGGTTTTCTTTGAAGTAAAACCCGATTCAGAGAAACCCTTTCTGGTTCAAATGCCGAATCAGACCAGAGTTCAGGTTCTTGGCACCAGCTTCAACATCAATGCTTACGAGGATGAGCCTCTGCTGAAAACCACACTCTTCAGCGGCAGGATTGAAATTCTCAACGGCGAATCCTCCGTATCTCTGGTTCCCGGAAACCAGGCTGTTCAGAAATCCGGAGATTCAGCTATTCAGATTTTAAAGAACGTAAACACAGAGGAAGTCGCTGCCTGGAAAAACGGATTATTCTCCATGAGAAATCTGGATGTACGAGCCCTGATGCGACAGATTTCCCGCTGGTATAACATTGATGTACAAACGGAATCAGATGCCCAGTTTCCTGAACTTCGGTTAACAGGAACCTTTAGCAGAGACGTTCCGCTGGCCGATTTGCTCGGGGCCTTAAAAGCTTATGGAATTTATTCAAAGTTTACGGATGGAAAACTGATACTATATCCACCGGAAGAATAGTCCGGTGTTAAAGGCTACGTCGGTCTGAAAAAGAAACCGCCTCGTCGGCGAAACGAAGCGGCCAGAAGTTCAGACTGTTCTAAATATAAACGTCTACGACAACTGTTTAATTCATCACAATCTCAACTGTACAAAGGTATGTATTTAATTACTTTCTTTGTCCGGCGAAGTCATTTAAACCGACCTCGTCCGGCACTCCTGGACCAAACGCTGCGGATTATGAAACTTCTTACATTATTCCTCACGGTGTGCTGCATTCAGATAAGCGCTGCTACCATGTCGCAATCTGTCTCCTTGTCAGTGAGGAACCTGCCGCTTGAATCGGTATTTACTGAAATTAAGAAGCAAACCGGTTATTCCATTATCTGGGATGAAACCCAGCTGGAAACTTCCAGGCCGGTATCTATTAAAGTGAAAAATGCCTCGCTGGAACAAGTGTTTCAGGAACTTTTAGCTAACCATCCATTAACCTTCGAACTGATCGGAAAAATGGTGGTAATCAAAAAGGCGACCATTTTCGAACGCCACGATATTGAAAAAGAATTGGGCTTACCCCCGATTACAGTTTCAGGTGTGGTGGTCGACGAACTCGGGCTTCCTCTGGAGGGTGCTTCAATCCAGATCAAGGGCACAAAAACCGGGGTCACTTCCGGCACAGACGGGCGTTTTAAAATTCAGACCAATTCCCGCGACACTTCAATAGTGCTGATCATTACCATGCTCGGCTATGAATCAAGGGAGTTAACAGCCCGGAACAATCAGAGTCTATCTATTGTAATGAGAAAGGCAGAAACCCAGCTCGATGAAGTAGTAATCTCTACGGGGGTATTCGACAGGCAAAAAGAAAACTACACAGGAGCCGTTACCACATTTACTGCAAAAGAACTGGCCATGTTCGGAAACCGGAACCTGCTGGTTTCATTAAGAAACATTGATCCTTCGTTTAATATTATCGAAAACAACTCATTTGGCTCCGACCCAAACGTCATTCCTGATGTTCAGATTCGTGGTAATTCAAATATTCCCAACGTAAATGAAATTAAGGAAGAAACCCGCGGCGGTATGAATAATCCGCTGGTTATTCTGGATGGATTTGAAACTACTATGCAAAGACTGCTGGATATCAACCAGAACGAGGTAGAATCCATCACCATCCTGAAAGATGCATCTGCAACTTCAATTTACGGTTCCCGAGGCGCAAATGGCGTAATTGTTATTAAAAGCCGTGTACCACAGACAAAGGGAGGACGTCTGCAACTTTCTTATCGCGCAGATATCACACCCGAGATGCCAGACCTGACCAGCTACAATCTGATGAACGCGAGAGAAAAACTGGAACTGGAATATCTGGTCGGACTTTATAATTGGTCATCACGTCCCGATGGCGATCTAGACGCAAAAGAATATTATTATTTCCTTCTCGGAGAAGTGAACCGCGGAGTGGAAACCGACTGGCTTTCGCAGCCCTTACGTACTGGTTGGGGACACAGACACAATATCACTCTCGAAGGTGGTGACCGCGTTTTCAGATACTCTGCATCAGCTCAGTACAATGATATTCAGGGCACCATGAAAGGTTCCAACCGTAGAAACGTTAACGGAAATATCACGCTCATGTACAATTACGGCAATATCCGTTTCCGTAACCATTTGTCTGTTAACGTAAACAATACTGCCGCTTCTCCTTATGGCAACTTCTCTGACTATGCGAGAATGAACCCTTATTGGGCACCTTATGATGAAAATGGCTTTCCGTACAGATTCCTGGGAGATCCCGGCAGAATGATTTACAGCACCCGTTGGCAAAGTCTGCCCGGCAACCCGCTGTATAACGCAACTCTGAATTCATTCAATAAAACCAACCACACTGAACTCAGCAATAACCTCTCAGTTGTATGGACTCCCATCAGCAATATGCAGGTTACTATGCGCTTTGGTTTAACAAGGTTTGATAATGAATCAAATAAATTTCTACCGGCAGACCATACCAGCTTTATAGCTATTGACATCCTTCGCCGGGGATCTTATGATTACGGAGTTGGTAAAGGCTTTAACTACGACGGAGGTCTGAACCTGACTTACAGCCGCAGAATTAATAAGCATAGTTTCTACGGAGGGCTGGATTATAATATTCTGCAAAAGAAAAATTACAACTACTCGTTCAAGGCAGAAGGTTTCAACCATCCCAACTTTACCTTCCTGCCGCTTGCACTGCAGTATGAGCAAAACGGAAAACCTTCCGGTTCTGAATCATTAACCCGCTCAGTAGGTTTAACCACATCTCTCAACTATACTTACGATAACAGATATTTCATTGATTTATCCGGTCGTTCAGATGGTTCATCTCAATTCGGAGCACTGAATCGTTTTGCACCTTTCTGGTCTGTTGGTCTGGGTTGGAACCTACACAATGAAAAATTCTTCTCTAAGAATAATAACATTGATCGTCTGCGTATAAGAGGTTCAATTGGTACCACCGGATCGCAGAATTTTAACGCTTATCAGGCACTGCAGACTTACCGCTATGCAACTGGTGACAGATACTTCAGCTGGACCGGTGCTCAGTTGATTGAACTGGGAAATGAGAACCTCCGCTG
>DATCKB010000152.1:0-2486 GCA_036562505.1 Parasegetibacter sp.
TATCATATTGATAAATTTGAATGCCTCTGCCGAAGAGGTAAATATAAATAACAGAGATTCAATCAAATATATAGGTTATTTAAGAAAAAATATTGAATATAATTACAATAAAATTTCATTATCCGTACCTCAAATTAAATATGAGATGCCTTCATTGAAGAAATCGGTTTTCGGATGGTTGGGAAATTATGCGGGGATATCAGGTTACCTGAATCCGTTTACGGGTGAGGCTCAGATTAATGCCCGTATTCCGTTGTTCTATCAACCTGCGGTAGCATCACATGAAGTGGCACATCAGCTCGGATATTCGAGTGAAACAGAAGCGAATTTTATTGGTTTTCTCTCTGCCTTCGATTCTCCGAATCCCGCGTTTCGGTATGCGGCATATTATGATATATTCATGTACGGGATCAGGGAGATGTACAGGAGAGACTCGTTGCGAGCCGGGGAGATCTGGATTCGGGTACATCCCCGGGTACAGAAAGACCGGGCTGAGTTCCGGGAATATCTCAGAAAGTACAGAAGTATTTTGTCTCCGCTGGTTTCAGGAGTGTACGACTCTTATCTGAAAGCCAATGAGCAACAGTCTGGCATCAATAGCTATGAGGAGGTAGTCGGACTTCTCATAGCCTGGTACCGGAAACAGTAAGATCAAAACTTATTCTTCCACATCATACTTTCGATGGGACGATTGGGTTGACCGCTGTATTTGGCGTTAGATTTCTGATTGTATTTGATTTCAATATCTCCTTCAACCGGGAAGTAAATCAATTGACCGATGGGCATACCCTTGTAAACTCTCACCGGCTGTTTTACAGAGATTTCGAGGGTCCAGTTTCCGCAGAATCCGACATCTCCCTTTCCGGCAGTGGCGTGAATATCGATTCCCAGTCGGCCGGTAGAAGATTTTCCTTCAAGAAACGGAACGTGTGCATGCGTTTCAGTGTATTCATCGGTTACGCCGAGATAGAATTTATCGGGGTGGAGAACATATCCTTCATCAGGAATCTCGAAATATTCAATACGGTTATGTTTTTTTGCGTCTAATTCCTGATCTACATACATGGCTAGAGTACCGCCCAGGTGAACATCGTAGGAATTGCTACCTAAACATTCCCTTTTGTATGGTTCAATAATGATGGTTCCTTTCGCCATCTCTTCTAAAATACGCTTATCTGATAAGATCATAACACTTTATTGGGCTTAAAAGCCGAAATTCGGCTTTAGGAATATAATTTAAACCAAGCGATGCCTGAATTTTTTCAACATGATATCAACGAGGCCACAAAAGTAGGAGTTTGGAAGATAACGGAAGACGAATCTTTTTTTCTTTCTAAAGTGCCGCTTCAGCGCGATATATCACATCCACATAAACGACTTCAGCACCTGGCGGGTAGATGCTTACTTCCTCATCTGTTTCCTGATTTTCCTGCAGGTGAGATTGCAATTGCGGATACGCGGAAACCCTTTCTCGAAGACGAGCGTTATCATTTTTCCATATCCCATTGCGGCGACTATGCGGCAGCGATAGTGAGTAGTTCGAACAGGGTGGGAGTAGATATTGAAGCAATTACGGATAAGGTGGTCAAATTAAAAAACAAGTATCTGACTCCCGGGGAGCAACAGCTGGAGAAAAGTATTTTTTCGGGTAGGAAGGAAGATAGTCCTATTTGGCCCGGAATCGCAGATGCACGTGAAGTGCTCTTCTGCACATTGAGCTGGAGTGCCAAGGAGGCCATGTTCAAGTGGTTTGCAGCCGGGCAGCTTGATTTCCGGAGACATATGCAGATACTCAATATCAACTTTACCGATACCTCGTCGGGAATAATCAGTTGCCGCTTTTCGAAAAGGTTGGAAAGAGACCTGCAGGTCGAATTCAGAATTCTGGGAAGTAATATCCTTGCATGGGTAATTACCTGAAAGCTAAAACTGACGGTAGGGGTGTGTAGTAACTGCCTTTCTGGAGAATAAATACATTATTACATCAGCAAATGTCTTCAGCCACAGAAACAGCATGGGTGCAGTTATGTTCAGAAATTGGGGCGCAAGGATGACCAGGTGCATCGGTATTATCCTGACATAGGGTAAAAACATCATTTTACCCATATTAGCCGGGGTGTTATTACCCTCCGACCTGTTCTGAATGAATTCAATCAGTAAACTTAGTGCGAAACCTCCGGATGCCAGCATCAGATATTTGAAGTCGATCGACATAAAATAAGTCACGATAATGAATACAAGATAGGCGAGATGGAAGGCATTGTAGTGAACAAGAAAAAAGAGTGCAGCGCAACCTTTACTTGCTTTTGATTCGGTAACAGGTTTATTATTCATGGTCAGACTCCCCGGTTCAACCTTTTTTACCGACAACATATTAACAAAATTGAATAAGCCAAGTAAAACACTTTGCATCCAGTACGACATAACCAGAGTTCCGAAACCTTCAGGATTTTTATCGAGATAATAAATACAGGCCAGATTTACTC
>DATCKB010000169.1:0-8803 GCA_036562505.1 Parasegetibacter sp.
TATCATATACAAGATGAACTGAAGTACTGGCGGAATAATTATTTCCCCGTAAACGAAATGAGAGATCGTTGACCCGGCCGGATTTAATTTCAACTAATCCAAGCGGCACCGATGCTTTGTTAATAATTGTAGCATCAAATGCTCCGAAATCGCCGTCCACTTCAAATCTGCCTCCCGTTTTATTGTTAAAAAAACGAAATGTAGCATCAACCGTGGCTGCACCCATAAAGAGTGCTCTGGCTCTCAACACCATAGTTGGGTGTATGACTATGTCTTCTTCCGAATTGTAGATATTGCTGACCGTTGCATTAATCCGTGTGAAAGAAACCGCACCTGTTTCAAGTGTTACCTCACTTTTCTCGCGGTATTCCACCGAAGTATTGGTGAAACTTAAAAGTGGGATTCGCACGAGCATATCTGCCTTTTTCAAAAGCTGATGCGGGTATTGGCCGACTTTCGACTTACCGTCAGCAGGCTGAGAACGATCCTTGAAAATACGAATCTTTGCATCTTTTATTCCTGCACTGTCTGCCTGTAGTATTCCTTCCGACAATAGCTGCTGATAGCTGAAATTTTTCAGTACAACATAAGGAAACCGAAGATCAAATCTTTCCAGCTGAGATTTATTCCGGTTCGTGAACTCGGTCTCTCCGAGCGGCGAAATCAGGTTCAGATTTCGTATGTCCGTAAACGTTTCTCCTCCTGAAATCATCAGGTTCATTGTATCTAAACTGAGATTATACTGGTTATCGCTGAAGGGTAGCGTAAAATCTTTTAAACGCACCGCCATCGATTTGGAATACAGAAACCGGGTACTGTCTGCCCCCGAAAATTCATTTATTTCAAGATCTTCCAGCAGAAAATCCAGATTTTTCAATTCAGTTTTTCTTTCTTTTTTTCCTGCAGCATGATAAACCAGATCAAGTCCGGTCGCCAGAATAGTATCTATTCTGATTTCTTTAACATCATTACTTAACAGGGCATAGAGATCAAGTGCCGCAGCAGAAGTATCTGTGATTACTGTGGTATCTTTAGCCGGTATTTTCCTGTGAAAATCGTGAAGTAAACGGTCGGCCGACAGAGACCCTTTGAAAATCTGAACCGTGGTAAGAATAATTCTTTTATCGGTAATAAATGAAGCCGGAGTAATTCTTTCGAATACTACTTTTTCTAAACTGATATCAAACAAATGTTCCGGGGCTGTTTTATTTTCCACCATTTGCTGATAAACTGTTGTGTCGTATTTGAGTTTAAGATTGTAGAGACTGACATTTATGTTATCGGGGTCAACCTTCAGTTTTCCAATTTCGAGATGATACAATCCTCGCGAACCTTTACTGACCAGATTCTGAAGTTCAGAAGTCAGTCTTTTTTCCACGGCCCCGGAAGCCAGAAAGTACCTGATGCCCAGATAACCACCCAGAAGTACAACAGCTATGGACAGTAAAATGATATATTTTCTCCGGGAAGATTTGTGATTGCGATCTTGCATACGGGCGCTTTCCCGACACCGATGTAAAAATCATGCCTACCAGATATTACGCGGACAGCTATCATCGTACCGGTTGCCGATCAGGAAGCCCAGAACAAGTTCATGGGTACCCCTACTTACCGTGTTAAGTCTGGTTGTAGTATAATCGTAAGAATAGCTGAAATTAAACGTATTTGAGACGTTCACACCAATCATTGCAGCCAGACCGTCGTTCAGCCTTACACTGGTCCCGGCCCACACTAAATCACGGTATTGCACCTTCAGATTTAAATCAAACTGTACGGGAGCGGGGTTAACCATCTTAACCAATACGGAAGGGAGTGCTGATATTTCTTCGTTGAGAAACAGCCGGTAGCCTGCGCTTGCAAATACATGGGGCACCAGTTTACCCTGTTCATCCAGAGATATCGTTTCGTTGGAAAAGCGAATTTTCTGAGGTATAATCTGCTGCGCTGATAGTCCGATGAAATAATCTGCTGAATACAACCATAAACCGGCTGCGAGATCGGGAGCGATGGAATTCAGTTCACCGCTGGAATAAACAGCTGGATCTACCACCGGATTCACAAAATTGAGTTTACTACGATTCAGGCTTGAATTGGAAATACCTGCACCAAATCCGGCAGCCAGACTGGTCCTGGCATTTAAACCAACATGATAAGCATAAGAAAGCTGAGCGTTGAACCGATTGATCGGTCCCGCTTTATCATTGATAATCGTTAGCCCGACCCCGTGATGAGGTTCAGGAGCAGTATAGGCCTCCCAGTATCTTTTTCCTCTTGGATTCTCACCGGGAATCTCAAAAGACGTAGCTGTAGTACGGTAATCTTTCTTGCCAATCGGACCGTGAATAGTAAAATAGGTAGTAACCGGAGCATCCTGAATTCCCACCCATTGATGCCGGTGACCGATTTTTACATCCGTATAATTTTCAATTCCGCTTAATGCAGGGTTCAAGATGTAATTGTTGATTATATACTGCGTATAATGCGGACGTTGCTGAGCTTTCACTTCCGATGTAGCGATCACACTTAAACAAACAAATATGACAGTAATTACCTTCTTCATTTATCTGACAATTGACACAGCACCCTTCATAGGTAAACGGCCATTTTTAGGTTCGATAATGTAATAATATGTGCCTACAGGAAGGTCGGTTCCTTTAAGTTTTCCATCCCAGGGATTACTATACCCTTTTGAACGGAAAACCAGCTGACCGTAACGGTTATACACTTCTACCGTACAATCGGGATATGTACTCAGATAGGGTATTACCCAGGTATCGTTAATTCCATCTCCGTTAGGAGAAAAGACATTGGGAACCAGAGGAGTTTTTAATACCCATATCTGAACTTCATCTGTAGCTTTACAGCCATGTTCAGATGTCGCCTCCAGAGTATAACGGGTATCGTCAACCGGAGTAATAATACTACGCGGGTCGTTCACGTCAGTCAGAAAAATTGCCGGTGACCATACAAATCCCACTCCTGTTCCCGTGCCGCTTCCGCTCATCTGCTCTGATTGCCCTTCAAGAATATATCTGTCCGGACCCGCATTGACAGTCGGAGTCGGGAATACTTCTATATTTTGGTTGGCCGAGGCCTTACATCCGTTGGAGGCGTTAAACTGGTAGGTGAGATGATGAACTCCCACTCCTGCCGAAGCCGGGTTAAAAACGCCGTTTGCGTTAACTCCATTACCGCTGTAGAATCCCGTTCCTGCGAACGCGTAGATTTCAGATGCCTGATTTAAGGTAACCGGAGGTTTCTCAAAGCAAATCCCCGGAATCGGCGCAAAGTTAATCAGCGGACTAGCATTTACGGTGACGTCTCTGATTTGCTGACTCACACAGTTTATTCCGGAATAGGCTACATATAATATGGTGAAGCTTTTCGAAGCCGGGATGCCGAAATCCGGATAGAGATGTTGATATTTCTTACCTGGAAACGGATCTTCATCAATCGTTTTATTTGTGGGGTCATTACCATAATCCCAATAGATTTCAACTCTCACTATATCACCAAAATCAACGGTTGATGCGTCGGTAATTTCAACGTTCTGATTACTGCAAAGGGATGTTTCGTTCAATACCTGAAAATTGGCTTTTGGAATTGAGCCGTTGACCCTGAAGTTTTTCACCGTCTGATTTGTACAACCCAGATTGGAGGTAACCGTAAGGGTTACTTCATAGTCACCTGTTGCCAGATATTTGTGAGAAGCATCTTTCTCAGAACTGGTGTTAGGGTTGTTTCCGTCGGCATTGGGATCACCGAAGGTCCAGTAATATATTAAACTAGCTCCGGTTCCATCGTCGATAGTACTTGTATTGAGAAATACAGCAGCGGGATCGCTCAAACATACTTCGGGTGTGACAAAGTCCGCTACAGGATTTTTCCCGATATTCAGCACCCTTTCCAACACGTCGGATCGACAACCCATATCGGATTCAACAAAGAACTTAACTGTATGGGTACCCGAAGAAAAATAATGATCAATCGTACCGGGAGTTTGCTGAACCAGCTCTGCCCCGTCTCCGAAGTCCCAGTGATGTGATTTTATGGTACCTCCGCTAATTGTTGAATTACTTAAAAACTGCACGGCAGAATTTTCGCAGAGCGGATTGGTTACTGTAATATCGGCGACCGGGTCAGGATAAACCTCCACTTCTTTTACCAGCACTTCCGAAACACAACCTACATCAGAAACTACTCTGAGTTTAACATCATGTTTGCCATGTTGAGGGAAATGGTATTCAAAGCTTTTGTCAGACTGAGTTGCATCGGTACCGATTTCCCACTGCCATTTCACAATAGGCCTTCCTCTCCCGTCGCTGTTATCCGCAAAGGAAAAAATTTCCCTATGACAGTTGGTGTTTCCGTTAACATTAAAATCTACCACCGGAGGTTCATGAATCGTCAGTTCATAATCTATTTCCTGAATTCCACTACATCCGTCGGGGGTAGGATTGGTAGCACTTACCCTGATATTATAGGTACCGGCCTGAGACAACACATATGGCTGTGTTATCCTATATACGTATAGGTTCCTGCCATCCTTTACGAAGGTCTCGCTATAAACAGGGGATGTCCAGACTACATTCGGGAAGAGTCCGCCAAAATCCCAGGCTACCTGTGTCGGCTGATAGGGGAACGTGATTGACAACAGGAATGGAGTGTTGCTGCAAGCCGACGGAAAATCAACCGTGGCCTCGGGGTTGGTTACACTGATATACTGGTAAAGATCTTTTAAGTTGGTTCCTGCTGAATAACCGTAAGACTCAGCCGTTCCGAAACCGTAAGCGATGGCGTTAAACCCGGAATCAGAAACGAGGTTATGCGTTCCTGAGTTTACTTTGATCTGTGCATATGAATATGCAGGATTTTCGGGAAGTGGTATAAAACTGGCAGAAATCGGTGAATTGTCGAGTTTCATACTTGACACCGCCGTTCCTGAATTCTTTACCACAATATTAATATAGTGGGAAGTTATATTGTATTTCGGACTGGAGTAAAGAGTAACGCGGTTTATGGTTTGCTCAAGCGGATTCAGATAAATCATTTCCGGATCTCCGGGAACTCCGGTTTCAATACAGGATTGCTGTGAAGTAAAATACTGCGCAACCATGATAGCTTTATCCGATTCAATCAAAGAGGTGCCGGTTGAACTGAATTCGTAATAAAGTCCGTTAATAAATGCAGCCGGAGATATTGGTGCTCCGTTTAAACGGACTTCAGCCGTGGGGTCACTTTTTACAATACGGTAATAGTTGAGAGATCTTACCATACTGGGAACAGTAATAAAGCTTTTTCCCCAGGTATTGATGGGCGACATCTGCTGGTAGAGATTATCGGATGAAGCATTCCCGGATGTACAACCGATAGCAATCTTTCCGCTTCCGCAGAATACAGCAATTTTCTTACAGCCATCACCGGTATTAATAGAGCGGATAGAAGATCCGGTGAGATCACGCTCTGAGAGAACCTGATAGATTTCCCCTTTATCAAGTTGAACAGTAAATGGGACTCCCGCACTTCTGCCACCCCGGGTGTCTGCTGCGGGTATGATTTCCACGGTAGTATTATCCTCTGTTGCAACTATAAAGAAGTAGGAATAAGACCCGGCCTGATTGGAAAACTGGGTATAGTTAACAGAAATATATTCGCGACCCAGTGTAGGTGTAGGTAAACACAACGACGCACCTGACACCGCATTATAGTAGATATGTCCGTATACCACCACCGGCATTTCCGCAGTAACATGAATTCCCCGAAAATAACTTCCCTCGCCGGGCAGAATTGCTCCCTGCGGAATCTGAACTTCAGTAATCTGATTGGCAGTAATTGTAAAATTCTGAGTAAAGCTCAGACCGGGAATTTCTACCTTACCTGTTGTGGTAACATCGGAGGTAATATAGAGGCTCATTCGCTGAGCATTGGAACTGGACATCTGAACATGATTTCCGTACCCTAGCCAGAAATCTTTTCCTTTATTCGAAAAATCCTGTGCAGTGAGTCGGACGCTAGCCAATAAAAGGAAAAAGATCAGGGTATATTTCATGTTACGGGGCGCTGGTCTGAACTGTCATGCAATATATATAAAATAAGGGAAAATTTGTAGAGCAGTTGCTGAAAATCCGCCTATCGATTAAGAGATTACCCTATTTTACCGGCACAGCAACCCACACCTCAAATTAAATTTTAGACTGTATAAGCAAGTCTAGGGTTGCCCTACCTTCACAGAAAAGCAGGTCAATTATGGATAAGTTTGGTTGAAAGCCAATCTTATCCTCAAAAACCTGACTGTATTTTACTGGTTTGCCCGCGACAAGTTCAGCCCTTGTGTAGTTCTTTGGCAGCCATCGATCCCGGATGTCAACCAGGTCGGAATCCGGGAAACCCTCGATATCAGAAACAATTTCAACTTCAATTCCTAATTGTTTTCTCACCCAGAGAAAGAGCGCAAAATTCCAGTCCTTCAAATAATCAAATTTTTGCATATATATAATCTCGAGCGAGCCGCGGTAATACTCGAACCAGGGTGAGCGGTTATAACAGGAGACAATCGACCGCCAGTGCAAAGTCTGCCAGTTTGTCGTATTGTTAATCTGTACCTCCCTCATGCTTCGTTTTTGGTCTCTTCCGTCGATTAACGGCACCGAAAGAGAAATCAATCCATTTGCCCCGGCAATCACCAAACGGTTCCGAAAACTCATTTTCCGGTAGTTCTCATATTCGTCAAAATACAAATATTTGAAATCAATTAAAGTTTTATACCATTCAATATTGCTAAAATATTGATAATCTGTTCTTAATGTCGTCATATTAGAGATTAGTTCATCGATTGAATTATTTCGGACCAAAACAGGTAAATTTTATAGTTTTCGATCCTGAAATTAAACATATTAAATTTGAAATACATCACATTAACTAATTGAATATTAAATCATTAATTTAAGTTTTTTACTCTAACTTTTTTAGTATGAAAAAATCGGAGATTTTCGGGAATTAGTCCTACCAAAACTAATCATTTTAGTAAAGCTTTTATCAATTTCTGAAATCATTTTTGCGGGTCAGTCTTCCTTCCCTATTTTGCAGACGGATATTTTCCGCGGGAAGACAATTAATATCAGACTTATGAACACAGGGAACATGCTCGCGGGACTACTGGCTGTCATTATTGCACTCTCCCCTTTTCTATCGTGTAAGACTCCGAAGGATTTAGTCTATGTAAAGACTTCGGGAGTGAAACTCGAATCGATGGGAACTAAGGAGTCCGTTCTAAAAATGGAGGTGCATTATTACAATCCGAACAAATTCAAACTGAAGTTGAAGGAAGCCGATTGCGAAGTATTTGTGAACGATAAATATGCGGGCAAATTTGACCTGGATTCCCTGATGCAGATTCCGAAGAGGGATACTTTTGCAATACCGGTAAAACTACAGATTGATATGGGCTCAGTCCTTAAACACGGCCTTGCTATTCTGTTGAATCCGGATTTAAAGGTGAAAATAGCTGGGTCAGCGCTTATAGGTCGAATGGGAATAAGTCAGCGGGTTAAATTTTCTTACGCGGGAATTCACAGGATTGAGTGGTAAGAAAATTCAAAAATTTAAAATAAAAGGCATCTCAGGCAACACAAAACTGTAAAAAAATACCTCCCGGAAATCATCGGGAGGTACTTATTCAGTTTGGAGTATAATCGGTTACGTCTGTTATTCCGGTTTCTTGCAGCAAGAAGGCAGCTTTTTATAAGCTTCTTCGTCGGCTTTTACATCCCCTGCATCGTAGCCGACGTTCGCAATATGGGTCTTAATTTCTTCGATATTGGTTCGATCGGTGAAATATTTAACCGTAGCCTGTTTCTTCTTATAATCGACTTTTACGGTCATTATACCATCCACTCTGGACAGATATTTTTCAATTTTTTCCTTGCACATTTCGCATTGAACGGTTGGAGTTGGGATGGTTTCTGTCTTTACTCCTTTTGATTGAGCAAAGGAAACAGTCATTAGTCCGAAAATTCCCAACAGTAATAGCTGTAGTTTTTTCATCAGAATATGTTTTAAATTTTTGTTGTCAGCCTACCCGGTTTCGACTCCGAAAAGTACACAATTACCCGATAATTTCGGTGTTATTTTCCCCATTGCGATGGATTAGTCCTCCATTGCATCAGTAGATTCTCCTGATCTGAAGTTACAATTCCTTTTTTTAACGCCAACCGGATGGTTGTAGAATAATTCGTTAAAGATCTCCAGGGAACTCCTGCTGCTGCGAATGCATTTTCTGCCACATCGAAGCCATAATTGAAGATAGATACCATTCCCACTACTTCTGCCCCGGCTCCTCTGAGTACTTCTACTACCTGCAGACTGCTCTTTCCTGTTGAGATCAGATCCTCTATAACCAACACCTTCCGGCCGGGTTCCAGACTACCTTCTATCTGATTTCCCAGGCCGTGTTCCTTTGGCTTCGGCCGAACATACACGTAAGGTAACTTCAGCTGATCTGCCGCCATAGCCCCCCAGGCAATACCGGCCGTGGCCACCCCCGCAAGCACCTCAGCATCGGGGAACTTTTCAAAAATAACATTGCAGAGTTCAGATTTTATGAACTCCCGGATATAAGGGTAAGAAAGCACCTTTCTGTTATCGCAATAAATCGGGCTTTTCCAGCCGGAGGCCCAGGTAAAAGGGTTATCCGGACTTAATTTAACTGCATTTACCTGTAATAATTTCTCGGCTACTGCCGCTTCATTTGATTGCATAAAAAAGGTCAGAATTCAAAAGTCAAAAATCAAAAATCATCTCGCCG
>DATCKB010000171.1:0-4640 GCA_036562505.1 Parasegetibacter sp.
CCGCAGCTGTTAATACCGTCTTTCGTTTAAATTCAACCGGCTGCCATATTGTTTCAAAAGCTTCCCATTCTTCTGGCGGAAGGGGATAAATAGCTTCAATGAATTGTTGGAGAGATGCGATTGTGCTGTTCACCGAATAAAGTTAAATAAAAACTGAATGTACAAACAAAACCACTGGTTAATCATTGAGGTTAAATGCCCCCTGATTCCGATATTTGTAATTTTTTAATTCTTTTGGAACTTTCTGACATTGAATTATTGTAAATATCATGACTAAGCTGTTTGTTAAAACCCTTTTCCTGGTTAATCTTTTCTTTTCTGCTCTGAATCTGTTCGCACAGAATACACCCAAAGGATTTTACGTAGTAAATATAGAGTCGAAGGTGCCGGTACGGTACGTTTCTGTACAAAATGACGACAAAAGTTTTAGCACTACATCTGATGAAAATGGATTTGTGAATCTAAAATCTCTGCCATCTGCCAATACAAAATTGCATCTCAGCTGTATCGGGTATGAGCACCAGATATTTTATCTTAGTTCCTCAATCGAAAAAATAATCTATCTGACACCCCGGGTTTCAAGCCTTGCAGAAGTGAATATAACAGCGTCATCTGAAAACGGAATCTTCAGAACCATCAGCGATCTTGATATCCACCTGCGACCGATAAATAATTCGCAGGAAATATTGAGGATGGTGCCAGGGTTGTTTATTGGTCAGCATGCAGGAGGAGGAAAAGCCGAACAAATTTTTTTGAGAGGATTTGATATTGATCACGGCACTGATATTCGGTTAACCGTCGACGGTATGCCGGTTAATATGGTTAGTCATGCTCACGGACAGGGGTATGCGGATCTTCATTGGACTATTCCCGAGCTTATTGAAAAAGTGAATTTTAATAAAGGACCATATTTTACAGATAAGGGGAATTTTACAACGGCCGGATTTGTTGAATTCAAAACCAGAGATTTTCTTGAGAATAATTTTGTGAAAGCGGAGGGTGGCCAGTTCAATACTTTCCGGGGATTAGCCGGAATAAATCTTATTGAATCCCGAAAAGATCGACGGGATCAGAGTTTATATTTTGCCGGAGAAGCATCGTTCACAAAAGGTTACTTTGATAGTCCGCAAAATTTCTATCGATACAACGGTGTTATTAAATATCATGGAAGCATTAGTGCTAATTCAACCATGACTGCAAGTTTAACCGGGTTCACGAGTAGTTGGGATGCATCCGGACAAATTCCGGATAGAGCTGTTGAAGCCGGGCTGATAGGGTTTTATGGTGCAATTGATGACACGGAAGGAGGTAGGACTTCCAGATATAATGCTAATCTGCAAATGCTGACAAATCTGAAGGACGGGGGCTCATTACGGAATCAGTTTTTTTACAGTCGCTATGATTTTGAACTCTATTCCAACTTCACTTTTTATAAGGAAGATCCTGATAATGGTGATCAGATCAGGCAAAAAGAAGACCGGAATATATTGGGCTACAACGGTTCTTATCAAAATCAGTTTTTTATTGGAAAGACTATAACAGAAACCAGGGTGGGAATTCAGCTGAGGTATGACGATGTAAATAATATTGAACTAACGAGAACGAGGAACCGGAAAGAGAATACCAACGAAATTATGTTAGGTGACGTGGGCGAATTTAACGGCGCGGTGTATGCGTCGCAGCGCCTGGAGTTTTCCGGAAATTTTGATGTTACTGCAGGAGCAAGGGTGGATTATTTCAACAATAGGTACAACGACAAGCTAGCGGGTGAATTATTGAAGACAAATTCTTTCATTGTCAGTCCGAAGTTGAAATTCAATATCAGGTTGAATGATAAAGTTCAGTTGTATCTGTATAATGGGCGAGGTTTTCATAGTAATGATACAAGGGTTGCTGTTGCGCAATACGGGAAGAAGGTGTTGCCGCCGGCGTATGGTTCAGATTTGGGTGGGGTATTTAAGATTGGTAAAAATCTGGTGGTACAATCGGCTCTTTGGTATCTCTGGCTGGATCAGGAGTTTGTGTATGTGGGCGACGAAGGTGTGGTTGAAGCAGGAGGGCGTACCAGGAGGATTGGGTTTGATTTATCTGCGCGTTATGAAATAATCAGAAATTTGTTTCTGGACGGAGATCTGAGTTTAGCCAGACCCAGAGCCTTAGATGTTGAGAAAGCCGAAAGCTATTTGCCCTTAGCGCCACGGTTCACCAGTGTGGGCGGAATTACATATCGTAAACAGAGTGGGTGGAACGGGAGTTTGAGGTATCGGTACATGGGTGATCGGCCGGCAAATGAAGATAATTCTGTAATAGCAAAGGGTTATTTTGTTGTGGATGCTGCAATAAATTATACCCGAAAGAAGTGGGAAGCCGGACTTTCGGTTCAGAATCTGTTTAATACAAAATGGAAAGAAACCCAGTTTGATACTGAAAGCAGGTTGCAGTTTGAGCCTGATCCAGTTTCGGAAATTCATTTTACCCCCGGAACACCGTTTTTCGCCCGGTTGAGTCTGACAGTGTTTTTTTAGAGGTGCGGTAGATGTTGGACAGATATCTTCTGACGACGAGTTTGCTATGGGAGATTTACAGTGAGGTTAAGTAAATATTTCGCAATGGCGTCAGTTTCTTTTGTGGAAAAACAGGGTTTGAAATATCTTATGTAACTAAGTAGTTCGCGTAAAGATAAAATCTTTACATTCTGAAATTCCACTTTCGGCTTATTGTTTATGAAGACAATAATATTTCTAATTGGTATTTTTCTTTCACCCCAATGATGTTGTTCTAAACCAAGCAGACGCGAACTCTCATCTCCAAGAACTCTGAATAAGGCAAAACTCGTTTGAGATTGCCGGATTCCAAGATGAACTTTAATTATTTCGATTATTTAATTTTACTTGCATCTACCACACTATAATAAACCTTCTCCTCGCTCGTCCATGCAATAGCCAGTTTATTGTCGTTGAACGAAGTTATAACCGGATAGCTTACCGAAGATTCTTTTAGGTTCAGGTCGGTAACAAATGATTTCCTCTTTTGAATTTTCGTGAGTTTGAGTTTACCCTTGCCTTGGTTGAGTTCGTTATAAACTAAAACTCTGCTGCCGTCATTCAACAAACAGATTTGTACGAATCTCCCTTTGCTGCTCAGAAGTTCTTTGTGTATAATTTCCTGCTTTTCGTTGAGTTCACCATAATAAACTCCCGGATTCAGGCTACCTGTAAACCATGCTGCATAAGTAGCATTGCCGGAAAGTGCAAGCGATGGTCCGTTGTGCGGACATCCCTCAATAGCCCAGTTGTCGTTGCTGAATGAAACAGCCGGTGTAAAAGTTTTTCCGGTATCGTTTGAACAACTGATTGCGATGTCCCGAACGGATTCGTTGATAATATCCCGGAATGCAATGGCTACTCTTTCTCCTTTACTACTCAAGGCGATTCTGCAGCATTCGCAGGCAATGGAGTCTACCACCTGCTCGTTGTGGAAGATATTGTTACGATCGGTTTTGGCAAACATTACCGGTCGGCCGCCGGCAAGCGGATTAAAGGATTGATCAAGCCATGCTACACCGATCTCGCCATCGGCCAATCTTGTTGCTGCAGCGAACGAATGACTATTATCATGCGAAGTATCTGAATGAAGAAAGGCGGGTTCAGTCCAGCTAATGCCTTTGTTTTTGGAAACGATATACCTTATTCCGCTGGCGAATTTATTTATCTCAGATTTTAATTGAATTTCGTAGATAGCAATGATTGTTCCGTCTGATTTGAAGGCGAGTTTAGGCATACCTTCTTCGTGCAGATTGACATTTTGTTCTATGGGGATTTTTATCCGATCGGAAAATTGGTTATTTCGTTTATCTAAAACTGACATGTAAAAGCTTTTGCTGTTTGTAGCCCTGTCGGTTTCACACCAACTCAGAACCGGCATATCGCTTTCGTCGGATGTGAGATATACGCAACTAGCTTTTTGGGTTGAATCGGATGCACGGTTTGCTTCGAAAGTTAGTTCTTCATTTTTCACAGATTGATTGCAGGAAACAGATAGTATAATTAATAGTATCAGGGAAAAATAGCTGCGCATTGATTATCTGGTTCAGATTTTCGCAAAGGTATTAAAAAGCTGGTCTGCTGAAGAAGTTAACTTCAAAAACCCTGCATCAAAAAGAACAGTAATGTGGTCGTGATAATTGAGCTAGAGATAATGTTTGTGTCCGAGAGAGTTTAAGCGAGATGAACACTTAGGTAAATCGAAGTCTTCGCCAGATAGGAGTTTTTTTAGGGTGTTTTTGCGGAACCTCTTTACGTTCAATAAAGCCCATTTTTCGGGCGAGTTCGACTAATTCTTCAGAAGTTGAAACCTGAGCCATTTTTTTTAACTTTTCAATTATTTCTTCTATTATTTCGGGAGAAAAGCCAATTTCCTTCGCCATTATTACTGAATTGATATCCCGCGATAAGGATTTTATTATTTTGATCTCATTAGCGCTCAGAAAATCAAATGTTCTCGTCAAATATTGGCGAGCTCTGGTACTAAGATAAATGCCTGGTTTAAAGCAAGAAAAAAGCGCGTGATAAATTTCACCTGCCTCAGCATCGGCTGTCAGATAGGCGTTAGCACCCAGTTCCAACGTCCTTACTATAAAC
>DATCKB010000190.1:0-10486 GCA_036562505.1 Parasegetibacter sp.
CCATCATTAATCCCGTGAGAAATTGTGAACTCAAACTACCATCTATTTCAATATCCCGCGGTTGTAGAGGACCCTTTACTTTCAGTGGCAGATTTCCGTTCGAGGATTCAAAACTTACACCTAACTGAGGCAAAATCTGATCAAAAAAATTCATCGGGCGATTCAGCAAACTTCCCGTGCCCGTTAGCGTGAGTTGCTGATCTGCCAGGGATGCGATAGGTGTGAACATTCTGATACCAAGCCCGGATTCCCCGCAATTAATTGTGGACGCTACTGTATTCAACCCATCACTTTCAATAATAATTTCCTTGCTATTACCGGCCATCGAATCTTCCTGATTCGGCTGACAGGTATAGTTTGCTGTAACCCTTGCTCCCAAAAGCTGAATGGTTTCGAGGGCGGCTAAATCATCATCAGAAAATCCGGGATTATGTAAAACCGTTCTTCCACCTGCAAGCAATGCAGCTGCACATGCGCGTTGCATATCGCTTTTAGATGCCGGAGCATTTACCGTTCCGCGTATCTTTCCAGGTGTTATAGTTACTTTCATCACTCCGTTTGGATTTTTAACTGCTCGCTCAGAATTCACCAATAATTCTCTGTATCGATCCCTCCTGCATTCTGATAGAGGTCTTTATTAAATGTTTCTATGGCTCTATTTAAAATTACGGGGACTGTTTATAAACTCTTTATTAACCTATGCAATTCTTTCATTTCAATAGTCTGCACTACCCCTTTTCCGATTTTTTCCAGTAAAACATAATTCATGGTTTTGAGCTCCCTCTTCTTATCCATCTGTAAAACTTCCAATGCCTTTTCCCGGTCGAACTCCGCCCATGAGGGTAATTGATATTGCTCCAGCAGTTGCATTACTTCATTTGTTTTGCGAAAGCCTGTGTAAGTTTCAGAAATTCTGCACGCTGCCGTTATTCCAATTGCAACGGCATGGCCATGTTTCAATTCGTATAAATTCTCGATGGCATGTGCTATTGTATGTCCGAAATTCAGTAAACGTCTCTCTCCTTTCTCGTTTTCATCGGCTTTCACTACTTTAGTTTTCAGCAGAACATTCTTTTGAATCAAACTGTTCAGCATCGATTTATTCTTCCTGATGCCGGCAATATCAGTTTCCCTCAGCTGTTTAAACATTGTAGCATCTTTAATGCATGCATGTTTTATCACTTCGGCCATTCCGTTAATCCATTCTGCTTCGGGCAGAGAGGTTAACAAAGTTGTATCGTAAAGTATAAAATCCGGTTGACGGATCAATCCGGCTATATTCTTAAATACACCCACATCAATCCCGTTCTTTCCACCTATTGCCGCATCAACCATGGCCAGAACTGATGTTGGGATGAATCCGAACGGTATACCGCGCATATATATACCTGCAACATAACCTGTGATATCAGTTATCACACCACCTCCGATTCCGACCAGAGTAGTAGTCCGGTCGGCCTGAAACCGGATTAACTGATCGATTATTGTGTCGACGGTAGCCTGAACCTTATACTGTTCGCCCGGTTTTAAAACAATAGTATTCCAGTTTTTAAACTTATCCTGATGTGCTTTGAAAATATTCTCATCGGTAATAAGTACTGTATTCTTCTTCGATGCCAACTGAGCAAGGTTTCTCATGCTCGCATCAAAATAAAAATCTGTTTTTTTAGAACTAAACTGAACGCTCTTTTTTATCATTAGAAAACAATTCGAATATTTTTAAGGGATCATATTTTCGAAACACCTCACGAATACTGCTTTATATCCGCTTCCATTATGTCAAATACTTCCAGCTCATTATCTAATGTGCGGGTTGCATGATGTTCTTCCTGCTTTGCTATAAAATCGAGTATAGGTTTGATGCCTGATGGACTAACCGTATATGCAGCAAACCATTCTTCCCATTCAAAAGGAGCTTTCAGCAGCTGCGTAGTATTGATCCAGTCGGCGCACAACGCCTTTACCGTCTTCATTACCTGCACCAGATTTTGCGTTGGCAATAACTGAAACAGGCAGTGTACATGATCTTCAACTCCATTCATTCCCAGTATCTGAATACCTTTTTCACCGGCATGTTTCTGAATATGCGAAAACAAAACAGCCCTCAGGGGTTTGGTAAGCAGTGGCTCACGGTTAGCAGTAGCCCAGATTGTATGAACAAACAGAAATGAGCGGGAAGAACTGAAAGCCATATGGTTTAGATTTATTCGTTCATGATCCTGTTCTGATGGTTGATACTTTCCATGTGCACGGCATCGAAATAACGGGTAACAAATTCTCTGCTTAATCCCAGCGCTTCACCTTTGCGGTAGGCTCTTTCCAGAATTTCATTCCAGCGATTGGTTTGCAGAATTACAATGTTATTTTCTTTCTTATACTGACCGATCTTATCGGCTATTTTCATACGCTGACCGAGCAACTGAAGCAGTTCGTCGTCAAGCTGATTAATCTGATCGCGTAATTTCTCGAGAGCGGTAATAAATTCCTTTTCAGATGTGGTTTCATGTCTCCATTTGATTTCAAAGAACATTTCTGACAGTCTTTCCGGTGTCACCTGCTGTTTGGCATCACTCCATGCATTATCGGGATCAATATGACTCTCGATCATTAATCCGTCGAAATCCAGGTCTATTGCCTTCTGAGCTACATCGAGCAGGATATCACGCCGTCCACAGATATGAGAGGGGTCACATATCATCATCATACCGGGATAACGCAGCTTCATTTCAATGGCCATATGCCACATGGGCGCGTTGCGGAAATCAGTATTACCGTAAGAACTGAAACCACGATGGATCAGTCCGATTTTTTCGATTCCGGCTTTTGCCACGCGCTCGACTGCTCCTGTCCAAAGTTCCAGATCAGGATTTATCGGATTTTTAATCAACACCGGAACATTCGCACCACGCAATGCATCAGCTACTTCCTGAACGCTGAACGGGTTCACGGTAGTTCTGGCACCAATCCAGAGGAGATCTACATCAAAATGAAGTGCATCTTCTACCTGTTTGCTGGTAGCAACTTCTACAGCCAGAGGTAATCCGGTGAGTTTTTTAGCCTGTTGTAACCAGGGTAGTCCTTTAGTACCTACACCTTCAAAGCTGCCGGGGCGGGTTCTGGGTTTCCAGATTCCGGCTCTGAGCATATCTACTTTTCCGGTGTCAGCAAGGCGTTGAGCGGTTTGCAGAACCTGTTCCTCAGTTTCTGCGCTGCATGGCCCGGAAATAATCAGCGGGCGTTTATCGAGTATTTCTTTAACTGTCTGTTTCTGTAATGCTTCTGAGGGCATGGTATTCATTTGAAAAATTTGATAATCTGAAAATATAATATAACTAGCTAGTTCCTGAAATTTGGACAGTGGTGATATCAGATTTCCAGATTATCAAATCTGCAAACGTAATATTACCGTCTGTCGGCTTCGTTCATACGAATTCTTCTTCCTCTGTAATTCTTTCCGTCAACAGCTCGGATCATTTTAGATGCTGCGGAGCGGTCGATTTCAATCCAACTGTTCATCTCTTTTAAATCAATCTTACCCAGCACGTCCTTACTCAAATCACTCATATCGAGAATGAACTGCAAAAAGCTTGCTTTATAAAAGCCGTCTTTAGAACCAAGATTAACGAACAGTTTGGTGTATTCGCCACCAGATCTGCCTCCTGAACCCCATTCTCTGGTTCTTCCGCCATCTCTTCTTCTGCCATTTTCCGATCTGTCGCCGGAACTATATGGAGTTCTTTCTCTGAATTCTCTCTGACGTTCTCTTACATTAAGATCTTCCGCGTTTTCATAGTACTTCAGGAAGCGGTTGAATTCCATAGCTGCCACTCTTTTCAACACCTCTTCTTTTGAGATGTCGGCAAATTTTTCCTGCAGCATAGGTACATAGCTTTCGTAATCGCCATGACTGATATCCGTTTCCAGAAGTTTATCCATAAAATGGAAGAACTGCTTGCGGCATACATCTTTTCCGCTCGGAATTTCGAGGCGATGGAAATCAGCTTTTACAATCCGCTGAATCGCTCTCAGTTTTCCTGTTTCACGGCTATGCACAATCGACAGACAAACTCCCGTTTTACCGGCTCTTCCTGTTCTTCCGCTTCTGTGTGTGTACACTTCAACATCATCCGGAAGTTCATAGTTGATCACGTGTGTAATCTCCTTCACATCGATTCCTCTGGCGGCCACGTCGGTAGCAATCAGCAATTGCAGGGTTTTGTCTCTGAACTGCGTCATTACCTTATCACGTTGTGCCTGAGTGAGATCACCATGCAGCGCATCAATATCGTACCCCTCTCTGGTCAGCTTCTCTGAAATGTTTTGTGCATCGGCTTTTGTACGGGTAAAGATGATTCCATAAATACCCGGATTAAAATCGATCAGTCTTTTCAGCGCTTCATAACGGTGATGTGCATTGGTAACGATATACTGGTGATCAATATCCTTGTTAGCCGTGTTAACCGTTCCTACCTGAATTTCAATCGGACTGTTCATGTACTTTCTGCTCACTCTTCTGATTTCTGGTGGCATTGTTGCACTGAAAAGCCATGTACTGTTGCGCTGCGGGGTATTCTGCAGAATGAATTCGATATCATCCTGAAATCCCATGTTCAGCATTTCATCTGCTTCATCAAGCACTACATACTCAATACGCTCCAGATTAATCGCTTTTCTTTCTATCAAATCGATCAATCTTCCCGGAGTAGCAACAACAATATGTGCTCCTCTTTTCAGATCTCTGATTTGTTGTCCGATTGGTGTTCCTCCATACACTGCCGTTACAAACATTCCCGGCAAAAACTTTTTAAAGAGCTCTATCTCGTTTACGATCTGTATACACAGTTCGCGTGTTGGGCAAACGACCAGGGCCTGAGGATATCTGTTCTCAGCCTTAATCAATTGCAATAAGGGTAATCCGAATGCAGCTGTTTTTCCAGTGCCTGTCTGAGCCAATCCAACCAGATCCTTCGTTCCACTCAATAAAACAGGAATAGCTTTTTCCTGTATCTGTGTTGGGTTTTTAAATCCCAAGGCATCAGTCGCCTGAACCAGCCTCGCATCCAAACCCAACCCTTCAAATGTCATCATATAACTTAAAATTTGCGCAAAGGTACTACATATAATGCGCTTATAGACTTTTTTAGCTATATGCTAACGAAATTCCCCTGCTCCCTTCCTGTCAAGGATCTTCCGAATCTGATTCGCTTCGGCTATCAACTCTCTTAAATATGTCCAGTTTTCCTTTTCCAGACAGCTTTTGAACTTTCTTAGCTGACTGATATGTTCATTTAATACGTCTAATACATTCTCCCGGTTTTGCTGAAATATGGGTATCCACATGTCGGCATTGCTCTTCGCCAGCCGCACGGTGCTTTCAAAACCGCCGCTGGCCAGTTCAAAAATGGTATCTTCTTCCCTCTCCTTCTCCAGAACGGTGCTGGCCAGCGCAAAGGAGGTAATATGGGATATATGGCTGACATAAGCTACGTGGGTGTCGTGGTCTACGCCATTCATCCTCACTATATGCATTCCCAGCTTTTTGTATAGATATTCTATTTGATTCACCGCCCCGGTGTCCGATTCCTCTGCATCGCAGATGACAACAGCTTTGTTATGAAAGGCATTCTGAACCGCCGCATCAGGGCCGCTATGTTCGGTACCCCACATAGGGTGTGTAGCTACAAAACGCTTCCGGTTTTTATGGCTGGAAACAGCTTCCAGTACGCTGGCCTTCGTTGACCCTACATCAAATACAATTTGTTTGTCTGATAAATCCAATATTTCAGGCAATAATTTCACAGTGGCATCTACGGGAACGGCCACCAGTATAATATCTGATTGGGCCACGGCTTCCTTTAAAGGAAGAATTTCATGAACCAAACCCAATTCGAGTGCACGTTGCTGGTGAGTGAGGTTACTGTCCACACCATAAACCCTGCTTACCAGCTTCTTCTTTTGTAATGCCAGTGAAAAGGAACCTCCTATCAATCCAATACCGATAACCGTAAGTTTCATAATCAGACTATTTGAATTTTTTCCTGAAATAGTTTGATTCGCTGAATAGATTCATCGAGCACTTCAGGCTTGCTACACAGACTAACCCGGATAAATTGATCTCCCTGATTTCCGAATATTCCACCTGGCGTGATAAATACCCCCGTGCTATACAGAATCTTATCGCTGAAGCTGAAGCCGGAATCTTCATGGGCAGGAATGGATGCCCAAACAAACATTCCTACCTGATCAGTATTATAGCTACAACCCAGCAGGTCGAGTAACTGGAAAACCTTTTCACGCCGTTGCCCGTATATTTTGTTAATTTGAGTAAACCATTCGTTTCCCAATCGCAGCGCTTTAACTGCCGCCCGCTGAACCGGAAGAAACATGCCACTGTCCATGTTCGACTTAAATCTCAATACTTCATTAATTCGCCGGGCCGAAGCTACCATGACCCCTAAACGCCATCCGGCCATATTATGACTTTTACTGAGTGAGTTGAGCTCTATCGCGATATCTTTCGCTCCTTCAACTGACAGGATACTTGTAGGGTTACTGTTTAGAATGAAGGAATACGGATTATCGTGGCAAATCAGCATATTGTATTTTTTTCCGAAGGCAATTAGTTTTTCGAATAACCCTCTGGCCGCCCTCTTACCTGTTGGCATATGCGGAAAATTCACCCACATCAATTTGATTCTTCCATCTTTGACGGTATTTGCCCCGGATGATACTATTGGAGTGTTATATTTCTGTACAACAGTTTCCAATTCTTCAAAATCGATTTCCGCATATTCTTCACCAGTGATTTTATAATCTATACATGTACCACCTGCCAGTTTAACCGCACTCCGGTAGGTGGGGTAACCTGGATTGGGTACCAACGCCATATCGCCCTCGTTCAGATAAGTCATGCAGATGTGCATAATGCCTTCTTTGGAACCTATCAGGGGAAGGATTTCAGATTCAGCATCGAGGGTTACTCCATACCACTCTTGATACCAGTTGCTAAAGGCAGACCTCAGCGCAGGGATTCCTTTGTACCCCTGGTAGGCATGTGTATCAGAAAGGGCTGAGGTTTCCTGCAGTTCTTTGATCACATCAGGATGCGGCGGAAGATCCGGACTGCCAATTCCCAGATTAATCACTTTCTTCCCCTGTTTATTCAACTGTTCAATCTCTCTCAGTTTTTGAGAGAAATAGTATTCGCCAATGCCTTCAAGCCTGTTTGCCGTTGTTATCATTGTAACTGATTTACACAAAATTTACTTCTTCAATGGTTTTTCCTTTTTTGTACACGCCATATACCCTTAGGTGTTCGGTTACCGATGTCATTTCTTTAATTACTGAATTGAACTGTTCAATTGAGTCGAATTCCATGTCAGCATGAAAGAAATACTTCCACTGACTGCCGGGTATGGGAAAAGACTGCAGTTTGCTCAGATTGATGCCGGCTTCTGCAATTCGCGTCAACACTTTCACCAGACTACCTTTAGAATGATCGGTTTCGAAGTAAAGGGAAGATTTATTTGCTGCATCGGGTACGGCTGCAGCATCTCTTCTTTCCAGAACCAGAAAGCGGGTATAATTATTCTTCAGTGTGTGAATATTTGGGGCAAGAATTTCCATCTCATATAATTCTGCCGCGAGTGAACTGGCTATAGCTGCAGCATGTTTCATTCTATGTTGATGAATATGTTTTGCACTGAGCGCAGTATCTTCTGTTTCAATCAGTTTCCAGTTGTACTTATCCAGAAAGTCCGAGCATTGTAACAATGCCATGTGATGCGAATGCACCTCCTTAATTTCCTCTAAACTCACACCGGGATTAGCCATCAGATTCTGATTAATCTGCAGATACACTTCTCCAACAACAACAAGACTGCTTTTCTGCAAGAGTGTATAGTTTGGAAGGATACTTCCGGCGATAGAATTTTCAATAGCCATGATCCCGCCATCACTGAGCGTTTTGTCAGAAGCGGTTTTTATCACCTCCCTGAAAGTAGCGCAGGGTAATACTTTCACGTCTTTTCCAAAATATGTTTGTGCTGCTACCTGATGAAAACTCCCTTCGTAACCTTGTATCGAAACTGTTCGGCTCATGGACTTTTGACATTTAGCAATAAAAAAAGTCCCGGCTTTTGACCGGGACCTTCTTCTATGTTTGATATTTTTATTTAGTTATCAGTTTACATAAAGCAGCCCCGATCCACTTCTAAAGTAGAAATAAAAATAAAATCGGTTAAATGCTTTATTCGCGTTCATTGAAACAAAGTTAAACAGAAATTTTATTCAGCAAAATTTTTTTTGACCGGTTTAACAACGGGAGTATTTCGTTTTTTTTCCAGACTATTCTAACCTTTTCATGATTTCATCATCAATCAGACTGAAAAGTAACTGAGGCTGATAGGTACGCCAGGCGGGCTGTTCCATTAATTCTATATATTGATACAACTTTGCCTTCTTAAAGTCGTACTGGGTTTGCTGGGGCATATTCAGTATAACTACCCAACCATTTTCGTCAGTAACTTCCTCAAACCATTCTGCATAATATTCCTGATCACTGCTGTGAAAATTCAAAACATTTTCAGCTATTAGTATGAATTTTTTAATCCCCTGTTCCATAAACGGATCAATCACATCGCGTTTCAGGTACATAATATCATTCTCCACAGCATCGTTCCATTCGCCAATTAGTTCCAGTACCAGATAATCTAAATCATAATCCACATACAACACTTTCAGGTATAGGGTTCTCGAGCCGAATTCATCCCATTGAGGATGTATATAATAATTATACACGGTGGTGGAGAATTCGAACTCACTGTGTTCCCTTCCGTAAAATGGCGACCGCTCATCTTCCTCGCTGATATACAAATGACGCCAGTTATAATATGGTTCTATATCGTGCATAATTGTTCAGATTCTTATGACTGATGATACCTGATTAATCCTTCCATTGGTCTGCGCATTACCCTGCCCAGAGCCATATCATGATTTTCACAGAGTGCTTTTAACACGTCTCTGAACTGCCAGGCAACTCCCCCCGCAAAATGAAGAGGGTATTTCCGGCTTTCCTCATAACTGCTTAAATGATGAATAAAGAAATCGTTCAATCCATCTTCTACGATGTTTTCCACTATATAATTTCCGCGGTTCTCAATCAGAAAAGCGGTGAACCCTGCCAGATATCGGTTAGCAAGCGGTTTTCGGTATACATTATCCAGAATAATCGCTTTGCTCACCTTAAACCGGTCTTCAAATTTCTCTTTCATATCCTGGTCGAATATACCATAAAGATAATGCCGTATGCAAAGCTTCCCCAAATAGGCCCCACTTCCTTCATCTCCGAGAATAAAACCCAATGCGGGATGATTTTTCACAATTTTTCTACCATTAAAAAAACATGAGTTCGATCCGGTTCCGAGAATGGAGGCCATGCCTTTTTCATCACCGCACAGCGCCCGTGCCGCAGCCATCATATCATGGTCGACCTTTATCCTAGCTGCAGGAAACACCTGTTTTATTGCCGTTTTTATACTTTTAACATTTTCTGAGTCAGAACAACCCGTGCCGTAGTAAAAGATTTCATCAACCCGAGTTTTTCCCAGTTTGGCGGATAACCCGAACGTCAACAACTCAGCTATAGCGGCTGTATTCATCAAATACGGACTAATACCTCCTGTTTCCAGCAGTGTCTTCTTTTTTCCGCTCAATAAACACCATTCAGCCTTTGAGGCTCCTGCGTCTGCAATCAATTTTATAAGAGGCATGTTTATTTTGAATTAATTATTGAAATTCGCATCAATATTAAAGTAAGTTACCGAAAGCAAAAAAATGAACAATCGAAAACTTAAGGTATTGTTGCCTCTGCTCTTTTCACTGGTTTTGATCGTTGGAATATATATAGGCTTTAAACTCCGTGAAAACACTATCACTGCCAGAAACTTTTTCCGCCTTGAAAAGAAATCTCCTCTACAGGAAGTATTAGACCTGATAAACCGGAAATACGTTGATAAAGTTAATACTGATACTATCGCCGATGATGCAATACAGGAAATGCTGAAGCACCTCGACCCGCATTCAGTATTCATTCCCGCTGTTAATCTTCAGAATATCAACGCCGATCTGAAAGGCAATTTTGAGGGCATAGGAGTTGAATTTATGATTATCAAAGACACAGTAAATATCACGAATGTGCTGGCGGGTGGCCCTTCTGAAAAAGCTGGATTACAGGTAGGCGATAAATTGCTGGAAGCAGATGATTCAAACATTACCGGTCCGGTTATGAACAGCGACAGTATCCGGAATCGTTTAAGGGGGCCGGGCGGTTCGTCTGTAAAGGTTAAAATGCTGAGGGGCAGTGAAATATTAAACGCAAATATTACCCGTGGAAGAATTCCAATTCCTTCGATAGATGCAGCCCACATGATTGATGATTCTACAGGATTTATCCGGTTAAACAAGTTTTCTGAAACTACCTATGAAG
>DATCKB010000248.1:0-5866 GCA_036562505.1 Parasegetibacter sp.
CTTCTGTCGTCTGGCTGATGAGTGATATGAAGTTCGTCGAGTTTTTCAATACGGTCGAAATCATCGGGATGTGATGCCCACTGGTCTTTGATGTTTAATCGGGATTTGTTGAGTTTCTTTATACTTTCAACCGTAACAAAAGGCAGGTGGTTTACGATCGGAAGATTGAATAGTTTCGCCTTTTCCTCCATGATACATCCGTGTTGAGGAAAAAAGTTCAATGTTTTTATATTATCGTTCTTTTTTTGATCGTAGAAATTAAGCAGTTCGTCGAATGATTGGTTAGCCAGGTTCAGCCGCAGTAAGGAATCGCCCAATGGTTTTGAGCCAGTAACATGTGCTGCAATGGCATCGGCGTGAAATTCCATTTCTCTCGACAGCGCCATGTACTGCAGGTTGACAATTCCATAAATCTTTCTCAAGACCCATTGAACTCCCTGAATTACACTAAAGCCTATTTTAATGCCAATTGCGAAAAATGCGTGTAGTTTAGCGAATCTGTTGAATGCCTGAAAATAGCTGTCATTGTCATATAGAAGATTGTAAATGATCTGATTCACCTGATATACATAACTTCCAACTTTCATTGATCGTTGACTGAAATGGCCGAACTCATGCGCCAGAATTGCTTTGAACTCGTTAGCAGTTACGCTATTTACTAATGCAAGTCCGATCATAAGATTCTTTTTAACCGGAAGAAACATACTCCAGAAACTGGAATCATAAAAAACAGAGGCATTTACATCAGCAGATAAATAAACCCGTTTGGGCATCGAGGTGTTGGTTGCAGCAACAATTTCATGAATTAAACGGAATAATTCAGGTTGCTCCTCTGCGGAAACCAGTTTTAATCCTGATAAATCTTTTTTCGATCTTTTAAAGATAAATTTGATAATAAAGAAAAGCAGAAAACAAGCTACGGCAATTGCACTTAACCCACCAAGCAAACTTAATGCGCCGAACCTTCCCGATTCTACAATCTTTAGTCCCAGATAAACAAACATGAAAGCTAAAGCAACTACAATTGCTGAAATTACCAGATAACAGATTATAAACAGAATAATCGCCAATATAGATTTGGCAGCGTTTTGCTTGAATTCAGCAGCAACTTTAACGTCTGGCATACAGATGGTTTGTAGCACATAATAATACTATTTGGTCAAAAAGTCAAGCCCCGGGCATAGCTTTTGCATATTGCACCGTAAAATACCCTGATGAATAAAATTCTGTGTAGCATTTTAACTCTGTCTGTTACTTTCCTTTTTATTTCCTGCGCCAGCGATGATCGGCAGAAAGGAGGCTCCGGCCGGTCTATCCCATTCAGAGATTCCACCCTGACAGATTCGAATGCCTATAACCCGGTGTTCCTCGATAGTATGGCAATGGAGGCATTTATTAAAGATCAGCATCTTGATGACACTCTTGCGGATGGGATCCGGGGCTTTTATAATGTTCGTAATTATCAGTTTGCCTGGATCGCCGGAGACGGCTTAACCGAACAGGCTCTTTCTTTTAAAAGTTTGTTCGATTTTGAGAACGGCGATAGTGTTTCGGGCAGAAAATTGGATGCACAGTTAGATGATCTGGCAACCAGCGAAAGGATAACTAACCCTAACGCTCACCTGAATACAGAACTGATGTTTACCTGGCGTTTTGTTAATTATGCAGACCGGACATATTCTGACGAGACCGACAGGAATGTGTTTATCGAACAGTTTTTACCCGTTCGGAAAATGACTCCGGGTGAGCGGCTGGATTATATTAAAAATGAAAAGAATTCGAGTGTTGCAAGCTCTGCCTACACAAAATTGAAATCAAAACTGCTTAGTCTGACAGACAGTCTCTCAGCTTCTCCTGATAGTCTGAAACAAGATTCTTTAAACGGAGTGATTGAAAAGATTTTGCTCAACCTGGAAAGAATGCGGTGGATGCCTGATCCGCAAAACGGACATTATATTCTGGTAAACATCCCCGAGTTTATGTTGCATGTGAGGAACGGGGCAGAAAAGGTGTTCGATATGAATGTAGTTGTCGGAAAGGAGGCGAATAATACAATTCTTTTTTCCAGCCGGCTTAATCATGTGGTGTTTAGTCCGTACTGGAACTTACCCCGAAGCATTGTAAAAAACGAAGTGCTGCCTGCGATGGAGAAGAATAAGAATTATCTGACCGACAATAACATGGAGATTACTGGCGAGCAGAATGGATTGCCTGTAGTCAGACAGTTGCCTGGTCCGAAAAATTCATTGGGAAAAGTAAAGTTCCTGTTTCCCAATGGTTTTAATATATACTTCCACGACACACCGAATAAAACATCATTTAACAAAGAAAAAAGGGCATTCAGCCATGGTTGCGTTCGCTTAGGCGAACCGAAGAAAATGGCAGAATACCTGCTGCGTGATAATAATGAATGGACCAGCGAAAAGATAGAACAGGCAATGAACAGCGGAACCGAAAAATGGGTAAAAGTGAAAGACCCGGTTCCTGTAATGATTACATATTATACTGCATGGGTAGACGAAAATGATTCACTTCGTTTAGCGGAAGATATTTACGGTCACGACAAAAAAATGGCTGCCAAACTCTTTACATCCACTTATTCTTATGCTCAAGACTAATCATCTGCGCATTGAAATATCAAGCGTTTTCTACAACAAAATCGATAGCGCAAGTTGCGATCTGAAGACCGATTCGGAAATTGGTTCTACAACTACTCCAAATGGAAAGAAAATGTATGTCGGAGTTTGTTAACACCGAAATTTTAATTGTGATTGTGCAAGGTATTTGCTGGTGAAATGGAAACGATTGTACCTTTCTTTTCCCCTCGTTCTATTTCAAGCTTCCAGCCACACTCTTCAGCCCGGAATTTCATATTAAACAAACCATTTCCCGATATTGGATTAATTTCAAATCCGGATCCATTGTCTGTTATATTGATCAGCCAGCTTGCATAACTAATAATCTTAACCGTTATTCTGGTTCCTCTGCTGTGCTTGAGAGCGTTATTGAGGGCTTCCTGTACAATGCGATATAAATGAAAGGCCTGAGCTGCCGAAAGTTCATGGTCGTTGTCGATACTTTCATCAACTTCCATGTGAACATAAGGATAGCTGGGTGCCAGTTTCTGTATGAACATCTTTATGCGATCACCTATTGCAGATAGTGGTAGGGCTTCCTTTTTAATTACCCATATTGTATCGTTTAGCTCGGAAATGATTGACAGGGAGTAGTTGCGCAACTCCCTGAATGCATTGGATTGTTTAATGTCGGAAAGTTTAAGCTCAATAGCATCAAGATTTGACGCCATTGAGGCCGCATATGCGCCCAGGTTGTCATGAAGGTCAGAAGCAATTCTCATCCTTTCTTTTTCTTCTGCTTCTTTGATAGCATCGAATGCCCGTTGTTTTTCAGCTTTCAACATTTCATTCCACTTCTTCCGGACTTTAATACGATGACTCTGTATGAGTAGAATCGTTGTAAGCAGAACGGCCAGGGCGGCAATGAGCGACATGTATGTCAGAAAGTCTTTTCTTGCCAGCTCAAGGTGCTGCTGAATGATGGTGTTTTCCTTTTTCTGAAGTTCGTACTTTACCTGTACCACCTCCAGTATCTTCTCATTCTCTGCTTTATATGCAGAGTCTTTTGCGTTGTTTAATCTCTCCAGCCATTTAATATAAGCGCTGGAGCCTTTCTCCGGGGGAACTGTGTCTGGCCAAAACAATGAAGAAAAGTTGTCTGCAGAAACCGGCAGAGCCAGAAATAAAAAGATAACAGGTATAAGAAGACTTTTTATCATTGTATGTTTCACTGCACAATTTACTGCCTGAGGCTCAATTCTAATATAATTTGAGCAGAGTTTCTGCTCTGTTCGTCAGGTAATCTGACCACGATAAGACCGATATCGTAGAATTGATAAATCCGAAATGCTGATGCGGATACCCGGTTAAGGGTTAATTTCGAAAAAAAAATGATATTGCAAAGGTTATTCCTTAAAAAGGAGTCATATAAAATGCCCAGACCTTAGCAATTAAACATGGAAAACAAAAAACCAAAAGCCTTGAAAAGGCGTTTATTACTAGCTGCCGTTGTATTGGGATTAGCCGGACTAGGTTATGCCTGGTACATTCTAAGTGCAACGTACGACGATACAAGTAATGTGAAGGCCGATTTCAACGTTGAAGCAACCGCGTTTATTCAGGAGTTTGTAAAGGATCGGGCTGCGGCTAATGAGAAATATATGGAAAAAATAATAAGTGTTGCCGGAATTGCAGATGATATTTCAAGCCCTAACGACTCCCTCGTAACGATCCGGTTTTCAGACTCCGGTTCCGGTTCTTATGCTATTTTTTCATTTCAGGAAAATAATATGGAGGCGGCTAAGAAAGTTCAGCAAGGAGAAAAAGTTACTATAAAAGGTTCGTGCAGCGGAGGAAATTACAGTGAGATACTTGACCTGACCTCCATTGAATTTAAACGTTGCATTATTGAGTAAATTCAATTAAAGAACTACTTAAAAAATTAAATCCGGGTTGTATCCGAAAACATTGAAAATAGAAATAAAACAATCATAATAACAATCAAAAAATCAACTGATGAGAAGCACTTACTTGTTTTTAGCACTGATGATCGCCTGCGGAAGCCTGTTCGCCCAAAAGAAAACTACGACCTCCGCAACTGTAAGTTTTGACGCAAGCACTCCGATTGATGCGCTACCGAAAGCCGACAACCAAACTGTTATTGCGGCATTGGACACTAAAACCGGAGATGTTCAGTTCGAAGCGACGGTAAAGAATTTCACTTTCAGCAATCCGAATATTCAGAACCACTTTAATGGTGAGAGAAGAATGAACTCTGATAAATATCCGAAGTTCACCTTCAAAGGAAAGATCAATGATATGAAAAAAGTCGACTTCAGCAAGAATGGGACTTATGAAGTGACTGTTACCGGTGATCTAACTGTTAAGGATACCAGTAAAACAATCACAGTCCCTGCAACCCTGGTGGTTAAAGACGGCGTAATTAATGCGTCTTCAACATTTACAATAGTACTTGCTGATTTTGGTGTAGCCGCCGATGGTAATAAAGTGAGAAAAGAACCTGAAATTAAAGTATTGGCAGAGTTCAAGTAGGAACTTCTCTTGTCCTGGTCCTGTTTTTATATTAACTTATAGAAAATTTGAGGGACTATGACAATGACCGCTTTAGATGACCACCTGCATTGGTATAAAGACGCTATAATTTATGAATTGCATATAAAGGCGTTTTGTGATAGTAACGGTGATGGTATCGGTGATTTCGGCGGACTGATAAAAAAATTAGATTATCTGGAGGACCTGGGTGTTACAGCCATCTGGGTCCTTCCTTTTTACCCTTCTCCACTCCGGGATGATGGCTACGATATAGCAGATTACTTCAGTATCAATCCCTCTTACGGTAGTATCGCCGACTTCAAAACTTTCCTCGACGAAGCACATAAGCGAAAGCTGAAAGTTATTACCGAACTGGTAATTAACCATACATCTGATATGCACCCGTGGTTTCAGAGAGCCAGGCGTGCACCGATTGGTTCCCCCGAAAGGAATTTTTACGTATGGACTGACGACCCTCACCGGTACAAAGATGTAAGGATTATTTTTCAGGATTTTGAAGCCTCTAACTGGACCTGGGATGCTGTTGCGCAGCAATATTACTGGCATCGCTTTTTTTCTCACCAGCCCGACCTGAATTATGACAATCCGTTAGTGCAGGAAGAGGTGTTTAAAATCATAGACTATTGGTGCAAAATGGGGGTGGATGGATTCCGCTTGGATGCAGTACCCTATTTATTTGAAAGGGAAGGCACAAATGGTGAGAACCTCCCCGAAAC
>DATCKB010000255.1:0-5954 GCA_036562505.1 Parasegetibacter sp.
ATAGCTATCTTCACTGACAGAGAACATTATTATTAATGAAAATTCTAATACTTATTTCTGTCATGAAGTTTAAACATCTATTACCTGCAGCTATGATTGCTTCTGTTTCATTGCTCTCGTGCGGAACAAATGAAAGCACGAATAATCCCTTGCTAGCGCCTTTCGATACGCCGTTCGGTGTTCCGCCATTCGACAAGATTAAGAACGAACATTTCAAACCAGCTTATGAAGTAGCTCTGAAACAACACGAGGATGAGATAGCAGCAATCGTTTCTGATTCAAGAGAACCTGATTTCGAAAACACCATTCTTGCTCTTGAAAACGCCGGCAAACTGTTATCAACAGTCTCTACAATTTTCGGCAATCTCAACGGGGCGCACACTAATGATACGCTTCAGGCAATTGCCAGAGAAATGGCTCCTGTATTATCTGCCCACCGCGACAATATCATGCTTAATGCAGGATTGTTTGCAAAAGTTGATGCTGTCTGGAAGAAAAAAGATGAATTGGGGTTAAATGCTGAACAACATAAGCTTTTAGAAAAGACATACAAAGGATTTGTAAGAAGCGGAGCAAATTTAAGCGATGCACAGAAAGACTCCCTGCGTGCAGTAAACGCAGAGTTGTCGTTGCTGACAGTTAAATTCGGTCAGAATCTGCTTGCGGAAAATAACAGTTTTGAGCTGGTCATCGAAAATAAAGAAGACCTGGCCGGCCTGCCTGAAGGTTTAATTGCCGCTGCAGCGCAAACAGCAAAGGAAAAAGGAAAAGAAGGCAAATGGGTATTTACCCTGTCTAATCCAAGTGTGATGCCATTTCTGCAATACGCGCAGAATCGTGAACTCAGGAAGAAAATCTGGGAAGCATACGCAATGCGCAGCAATAACGGGAATGACAAAGACAACAATGAAATTCTCGTGAAGATCGCTAACCTACGGTTGAAAAAGGCTAACATGTTGGGTTACCCTACTCATGCACATTATGTGCTGGAAGAATCAATGGCAAAGAATCCGGAGAATGTATTGAAGTTGCTGAAGGACTTATGGACTCCTGCACTTGCCAAAGCAAAACAGGAAGCTTACGATATTCAGCAGGAAATGAATAATAGTTTTGTCCTCGAAGGCAATGCAAATGAAAGCAAAAGCGTGGAGCCATACGACTGGCGTTACTATGCTGAAATTATCCGTCAGAAAAGATTTGCCATAAACGAAGAAGAAATTAAACCTTATTTCAGTCTGGATAATGTAAGACAGGGAGCATTTGATGTAGCCGGAAAACTCTGGGGACTCACTTTTAAAAAGCTGGAAAATGTTCCGGTTTACCATCCTGAAGTTGAAGTGTATGAAGTTTTCGATAAAGACGAGTCGCGTTTGGGAATTTTGTATGCAGATTTCTTTCCCCGCGCATCAAAAAGAGGGGGTGCATGGATGACTTCCTACAGAAGTCAGAAAATGGAAAACGGTAAGCGGGTGGAACCCATTATCAGCATTGTATGTAATTTCACTAAGCCTGTTGGCGATAAACCGTCATTACTGACATTTGATGAAGCCACTACCCTTTTCCACGAATTCGGACACGCTCTTCACGGTTTGTTATCGAATGTGACTTATGAAAGTCTTGCTGGCACATCAGTACCCCGTGACTTCGTTGAACTGCCCTCACAGGTGATGGAAAACTGGGCTGCTGATCCGGAAGTTTTAAAGACTTACGCAAAACACTATCAAACCGGCGAACCCATTCCCGATGAATTAATAGCCAAGCTGGAAAAAGCAGGAACTTTTGATCAGGGATTTGCAACTGTTGAATATTTAGCAGCATCATTGCTGGATATGGACTACCACTCTCAAACTTCACCGATTTCAGTTAATGCAAAGAAATTTGAAGAGGAGTCGATGAACAAAATCGGACTAATCAAAGAAATAATTCCGCGTTACAAAAGCACTTATTTCCAGCATATTTTCTCAGGAGGATATTCAGCAGGTTACTATAGTTATATCTGGTCAGAAGTGCTCGACAGTGATGCATTTGCTGCTTTCAAGGAAAGCGGGAATCTGTATGATCCTGCGTTAGCGGAAGCATTCCGTATAAATATTCTTGAAAGAGGCGGAACCGGAGACCCGATGGAGATGTATAAATCATTCAGAGGCAAAGAACCCGATGTAAAATATCTGGTGAAGAAAAGAGGATTATAGGATTAAATAAATTTTCAGTAACCAAAGCGGAAATTACCGGAAACGGTATTTCCGCTTTTTTCATTTATGCCCGCTCCAAAACAAGTACGTTTTCGGGGAAAAAGACCAATTCATCATCAACCGATTACTAATCTTCTGATCAAAATTTTGTAGATTGAGGTACAAATATCTTTTATGCTCGACGTAGTAATTGAGGCCAGAAAAGCTCTCCTCGCACCGGGAATGGAAGTAAAAAGAATTCTGCCTTTTCGGTTAAGGAGAATGGTAGGCCCTTTCATTTTTATGGATCATGCAGGGCCGGTACATAATATAGATCCATCGCAAAATAATTTAGACGTATTACCCCATCCGCATATCGGACTTTCAACAGTAAGTTATCTATTCGGAGGTTCTGTTACGCACCGCGACAGTCTGGGAGTTGAAAAAATTATCAAGCCCGGTGAGGTGAACTGGATGACTGCGGGAAGTGGAATCGCACATAGTGAACGTTTTGAAGATCCGGCTGCACTCGCGGGTGGTCAATTAGAAATGATTCAGACATGGGTGGCCTTACCCGAAAAAGACGAAGAGAGTGCCCCCTGGTTTGAGAATTATACACCCGAACAACTGCCCGTTTTTACGGAACGCGGCGTATGGATGCGTTTAATAGCGGGTTATGCGTACGGCCTGGAAAGTGCTGTAAGAACAAGCTCTCCAATGTTTTATATTCATCTGGAACTCCATCGGGGAGCAAAATTCTCACTTCCAAAGGATCATGAAGAAAGAGGAATCTACATAGTAAAGGGCAGTATCGAGGTAAATGGAAAAACTTTTGATGCGGGTAAATTATTGGTGTTTACTAAATCCGCTGATCCCGATCTTTTGGCAAAAGAAGCTACTACGCTGATGTTACTCGGAGGTGAACCTTTAGGTGATCGTTATATCTGGTGGAATTTTGTTTCAAGTCGTAAAGAACGGATAGAACAAGCAAAGGAAGACTGGAAACAGGGAAGAATCATTTTACCTCCTAATGATAACAGTGAATTCGTTCCGCTTCCTGAAGACAAATCAAAACCCGCCGGAGGCCCGCCTCCGGAGCCACTCTCGTAATCAATCAAACCATCTATTCCATACTAAAACACTTCAGACTATGTCAGAACTTCTCAAACAACCCTGGCCCTGGTATGTTGGCGGCGCCATCCTGGGATTAACAGTACCTTTACTTTTATTATTGGGAAATAAACAGTTTGGTATTTCCGCCAACCTGCGCCATATGTGTGCAGCCTGCTTTCCGTCGAACATTTCTTTCTTTAAATATAACTGGAAGAAAGAATCCTGGAATCTGTTCTTTGCCTCTGGAATTCTGCTCGGGGGATTCATTGCGGGATGCCTGTTGGCAGATCCCGAACCGGTGAAGGTTGCTCCGGCCCTGATGGCTGAATTGAACGAATACGGAATTCATGATCATTCATCTTTACTTCCACCTGAAATATTCAGTTGGGAAAATCTGCTGAGCGTTCGGGGAATTATCCTTCTGGTCGGCGGAGGTTTCTTAGTAGGTTTCGGAACCCGATATGCAGGTGGTTGTACAAGCGGTCACTCTATCATGGGTATCAGCACACTCCAACTACCCTCTCTGATTGCAACTATCTGTTTTATGGCCGGGGGCTTTTTAATGACTAATCTGCTTTTACCCTACATAATGAGATTATAACGTCAATGCATGTACGATATAAGAACTCAAAAAAATATTATCATGAAAAATACTCAGGAACAAAAAAACATAAAAATAACCCATACTGATTTTGAAGTTCAGTCGCTGGACCCCTCCCTTAAATCAGAAGGAACATCAACTACTTCGGGGCCCGGCTTACTCAAATATCTGCTTGCAGGAATCATATTTGGTATAACTCTGGTTAAAACCGAAGTGGTATCGTGGTTTCGGATTCAGGAAATGTTTCGCTTTCAGAGTTTCCATATGTATGGAGTAATCGGAACGGCAGTGGTTGTTGCTATGATTTCTGTTTTTCTCATTAAGAAGTTTCAGATAAAGACAATCAGTGGTGAATCTGTTCAGATACCAAAGAAAAAATTTAATAAAGGTCAGATATATGGTGGTTTAATATTCGGACTGGGTTGGGCTATGGCAGGTGCATGCCCGGGACCTCTGTTTGCTCAGATCGGTATGGGCTTTACAGTTGTTTCGGTTGTACTGCTTAGTGCCGTTGCAGGAACATGGGTATACGGACTGGTTAGAGACAAACTACCGCACTAGCTGGAATTCATTCTTATCTTGTACAAATTAAAATTGACCTGAACCGGAAAACGGGCTGAATAGAATAGATGAAGTGATCCGTGATTTAACAATTCCGGAAACACATCTAATTCAATACAGCCCGTTTTATTCTTATACCTGACAGATTCGCGCTCGTCGCTCCTATCCGGGTATTATTTAGCTGCCGCCTCTTTTGCCAGGGCAATCATCGCATCCAGTTCATTAATCAACTCAGTTTCAGAAGAAAATCCCATCGATAAAAATCGCTGAACTCCGTTTGCATCAATTATCACCTTTGCAGGAATACCTTGTGGCTTATACGCTCCAACAACTTTATATGCTCTTGTTTCTGCATTCATCACTTCGTCCATCAACACATGAAACGGATAATTATTCTTTTCAATGAATGCCTCTACTCTTTCTCTTGCACCGTTCGGGTTCTCCTGCGTAGCAATGTACAAAAATACCACATCGCTGTGTTTTTCCATCGCCTTCTTCATTGCTGGAAATGACGCAATACACGGCTGACACCAGGTAGCCCAGAAATCCAGTACAACTACCTTACCCCTGAAATCTGCCAGAGAAACTTTATCCCCCTTTAGATTCAAAAGTGTAAACTCAGGAGCAGGACTATTCGTCATTTTATCTCTGAATTCTTTCTTCAATTCGTCAACTACTGAGCGCTGTAAATTATTAAAATACTCATCGAATCCGGCAGACGAACCTTTTCTCTTTGAATAAAGAGATTTGAGTTGTTCGTTCATACCCTCAGTTGATTTGCCCTTCTTAGCCATTATGGTGAGCAGTTCATAGGCCTGATCTTCTCTGTCATTCTTCGCTAGTAAAGCTGCATATCGTTCAACAGAAGATGGCATTCCGTTCTCAGCATCATCATCGAAAGCCTTTTCCTGATACGATAACGCTTCCTTATACTTTCCTCGTGCAAATAATACCTTTGCATAGGTGTCATTGTAAGGATATTGAGCAAAGTTCATAAACCGCTTCCAGTCTGACTCCGGCATAGTCTCAGGACGTGCTTTGGGATCATCTTTAAATGAATTGTATAAATCAAGTGTCAGTTTTGCATATTTCTCGGCCTGCTCCAAACTGTGTTTTCGTGATTCCAATTCAGACGCCGCCATATTCAGGTAGGATGTCTGATTGAACTTATTCCTTATGGAAAATACACGCTGTTCGAATCCCTGATAATCCCCCTGCATCAGGTGAGCCATTGCTACCGTTCCTTTCATGATATCAATCATCTCGGATTCAGCAACAGTGTCAAGTTTATTGTCAACTATAATCTGGTTCATTAAAACTCCAGCCTTCGCCGGATCGGTCTCCGACTGCAATTTTTTTATCTGTTCCATCATCGATCCGTTCTGCGCATATCCTGCCAATGCAAATCCAAAGATGAAATTCATTAAAATAAAACCAATCCTGTTCATAACGCTACTTTTTAAAAAGTTAAAATTCATGCTTCGCTGGTATCGGTTATGGGTTATTTC
>DATCKB010000297.1:0-2031 GCA_036562505.1 Parasegetibacter sp.
CGTCTGCCTTCTAGTGTTTTAAATGGAAGATTCACAATCAGGGATGAGAGCAATTCAGGATATCTTTCATTTTCTGTTGAAGAATACAAACGTCCGAAGTTTTATGTTGAAATAGAGAAATCATCTGACGCATATAAACTCGGTGATATTGTATCCGTAGCAGGGAAAGCAGTAGCATATGCAGGGAACAATATTAATAATGCCAATGTAAGTTATCGGGTAGTAAGAAAGCCGGTATGGAATATTTACCGACATTCTTATATCTGGCCCCCATATAACAACGAAGTGACAGAAATCACAAGTGGGACCGTTGAAACGGATGGATCCGGAAATTTTAAGTTCACCTTCGAAACAGCACAGGAGCCATCCTCCAAAAACGACTTTACATACTATACTTACGAAATATCAGTAGATGTAACAGACCTCTCAGGCGAAACCAGATCATCGGAGAAAAATCTGGTTATTGGAAACAGAAGGATTTACTTGTCGATGAACCTACCCTCACCCCTACCCGCAACCGACCTGAAGGAAATATATCTTTCTGCTACCAACAGTTCCGGTGTAGCACAAAGGATTCCCGCAACCATTAATTTCTTTGAACTTCAGGCCCCTCAAAAAATGCTCCGGGAAAGATTGTGGCGTCAACCCGACCAGTTTATTCTGGATCAAAAGACTTATAATAATCTGTTTCCGTTAGATGTGTATGCCGACGAAGATCAGATGAATAAGTGGAAAAGAGTTGGATTGAGCGCCACTATCAGCGACACCATTTCGGCAGATGAACCCGTATCACTTCGGGGAAAAACACTTAAGCCCGGATGGTATTATGTTGAAGTGATATCTGCCGATCAGGACGGAGCCGAAGTTAAAACAGAAGGCTATATTCAATTAACCGGCACAGGCCTGTTCTCTCCGTTCGCAGGCATAAACGTAGAAGGAAAAACAAAAGCAGAACCGGGAGAACAGATCAACTGGACTATCAAATCGAATCCTGGTGATGTGACAGCTATTTATGAATTAAACAGGCAAAATGAACAGGGATCTCCTCAGATTATTTCGATCAATAAGACGAAATCTTTCACATTAAACGTCGGCGAAAATGACCGCGGAGGAATTGATGTCAACGTTGCATTTATCAGGCACAATCGCTTTTATGAATATACGCACAGAATAGATGTACCATTCAGTAATAAGGAACTGGATATTACGTATACCTCGTACCGCGACAAAACGCTGCCGGGCTCAGAAGAGAAATGGTCGCTGACTATCAAAGGATCAAAAGGCGAAAAGCTGTTATCGGAAGTACTAACAGGCATGTATGACGCATCGCTCGATCAATATATTGCACACCAGTGGTATAAACCAGGATTGTGGTATGGTAAAAGATCAGGAGGATGGAATTCATACGGCAACTTCACCACGGTAACTTCACTACCCAAATATCCTGAACGCAATTTCCCGGTTTATTTCAGAAAAACATACGACTATCTATTTCATAATCTCATTTACAAGGATTATGAGTTAGTTTTTGAATCTCCTGTATTTGCGCAGAATAAACTAAGGGAAGATGGAGTAATGGCTTTGAATAAGCTAGCTGATGATGCTTCGTATGAAGTTAAATTAATGGCTACTGCTGCAGACATCGAAACAAAACAGGCAGGCGGCGAGTCTGAACTTCCAGCACCACCCGCCCCTTCATTCCGGAAGAATTTTAATGAAACCGCATTTTTCTTCCCTCAACTAAGAACAGACTCTGCAGGAAATATTTCGTTTAGTTTCACTATCCCCGAAGCATTGACGACCTGGAAATGGATGACACTGGCGCACACGAAGGACTTGCGTTTTGGATTGTCAACTAAAGAAATAATCACCCAGAAGCAACTGATGGTACAGCCTGGAATTCCGCGATTCCTGAGAGAAGGTGATAAACTAAATCTGAGTGTAAAAGTTGCGAACCTGACGGATCAGGAAATGACGGGTAAAATAGAGTTACAATTGCTTGACGCCGTTACTATGGCACCGGTCGACGGC
>DATCKB010000298.1:0-2187 GCA_036562505.1 Parasegetibacter sp.
AAAAATGTTCAGATGGGTAGCATCGGAGGTGGAGGAAGATATGATGATCTCACAGGCTTATTTGGTGTAAAAGGCATTCCGGGTGTAGGTATTTCCTTCGGAGTTGACCGGATTTATGATGTGATGGAGGAGCTGAATTTATTCCCGGCGAATACCAATAAATCCGGCACTGCGCTGTTTTTCAACCTGGGTGAAGAAGAATGCAAAGCAGCTTTAAAATATGGTCGTTTACTCAGGAAGGAAAATATTTCCTGCGAAGTTTTTCACGAACAGGCCAGGTTCGACAAGCAATTTAAGTACGCAGAAAGAAAACATATCCCCTATGTCATCATTATCGGCACAAAGGAACTTGAATCCGGTAACTGCATAATTAAGGAATTAGCCTCCGGCGAACAGGTTGAAAAACGTTTGGAAGATTTGGTTTCGTTCTTTAAAAGCCAGAACTAAACATTCACTTTATTCAACACCCTCATAAACAATTGCTGCGCCCTGTCCGACCCCGACACACATGGTTGCCAGGCCGTACCGAACTCCTCTCCTTTTCATTTCATGAAGCAGTGTTGCTGAAATACGGGAACCACTGCATCCCAGGGGATGTCCAAGTGCAATTGCGCCGCCGTTTACATTTATAATGGAAGGATCGAGATTCAACTCCTGAATGCAGGCCAGTGACTGAGAAGCAAATGCTTCGTTTAATTCAACCAGTCCGAGGTCATTCACAGAAATCCCTGCTCTTTCGAAGGCTTTTTTACTGGCCGGAACCGGACCAATTCCCATGATAGAAGGATCTACGCCGGCGATGGCCATAGATGCTATCCTCGCTATTGGTTTAAGATTAAATTTCTTAACCGCTTCTCCTGACGCCAGTAAAACGGCTGCTGCACCGTCATTAATCCCCGACGAATTCCCCGCGGTTACGGTTCCATCCTTTGCAAATGCCGGTTTTAGTCCTGCCAGTTTCTCAAGTGTAGTAGGCCGTGGGTGTTCGTCTTTATCTACAACAGTAGGTTCTTTATTGGTGGTGATTTCAACAGGAATCAATTCGTCTCTGAACTTACCCGCTTCATGAGCTGCCGCATATTTCTGCTGGCTCTTCAGCGCAAATTCATCCTGTGCTTCTCTGGAAAGATTCCATCTTTTTGCCACATTCTCCGCTGTTTCACCCATGCTGTACGGGTAATACATTTCAGCGAGTTTTTTATTGGTAAAGCGCCAGCCGATAGTAGTGTCATAGGTTTCTACCTTGCGGCTCCAGGCACCATCTGATTTTGCTGTAACGAAAGGCGCGCGGGTCATACTTTCCACACCTGCACCGATATAAAACATTCCTTCACCGCATTTAATAGCTCTTGCTGCATCCATTATAGCCTGTAATCCCGATGCACACAAACGGTTTACCGTATTTCCTCCGACTGTCACCGGCAGGCCTGCCAGCAACGCAGCCATTCTTGCCACATCACGGTTATCTTCGCCCGACTGGTTTGCGGCTCCTGCAATCACATCTTCTATCAGATTCACATCTACCTGAGGATTTCTGGATATCAGTGCCTTCAGAACATGGGCAAGCAAGTCGTCTGGCCTTACTGAACTAAGTGCCCCTCCGTATCTTCCTATGGGTGTGCGAACTGCGTCTATAATAAAAGCTTCCTGCATAATGTCATATTAATGGGCGCAAAAATATAAATTAATACCCGTTTTAGCGGGTCGCGGTGGGTAAACCCGGTGTTTCTTTTGTTAAAGGGTGAACTTCATTTGTTAAAGCGTTTTATTCCGCTCTATTCAACCCGTTATTTGATCTATCTTTGCGGAATGACCACAACAGAGAAAAAGAACATCCGGCACATGAGCCGGGTTGAGCTGGAAGAGTTTTTCAAAACAATCGGTGAACCGAAATTCCGTGCCAGCCAGGTTTATGAATGGATTTGGCTGAAACAGGCTCATTCTTTTGACTCAATGACCAATATCAGTAAGGCACTCAGAGCAAAACTGGCTGAGTCCTTTTCCCTTCCTGCATTAAAAATCGACGCTGCGCAGTTTTCTGAGGACGGTACAATTAAAAACCGTTTCAGAACATTCGACGGTCATTTAGTGGAGGGAGTATTGATTCCAACGGAAAACAGGCAAACAGCCTGCGTTTCTTCACAGATTGGCTGTAGCCTCAGCTGTAAGTTCTGCGCTACAGGCTAT
>DATCKB010000221.1:0-2712 GCA_036562505.1 Parasegetibacter sp.
CTTCTACAGTTTTGCTTCACTACGCTTTTTGCGCAGGAGGGTAAATATATTATTCGTTTCACAGACAAAGCGGGCACTCCCTATTCTTTATCAAATCCTTCCGCATATCTTTCTGAGCGAGCAATAGAAAGAAGGAACCGACAGAAGATTCCTGTTGATAGCAGTGATCTGCCTATTACGCCACGTTATCTCGATAGCCTTCGTGCTGCAGGTGCTGAAATACTTAATGTTTCCAAATGGTTTAACCAGGCTTTGGTACGTATAACCGATGAAGTTATATTGGATAAAATCAACTCCTTTCCTTTTGTCATCGCCTCTCAGCGCTTATCACCCCAGGTGATGTCCGTTCAAAGTACGGGCCAATCGCAAACGAAATCGAAATGGGATGATATAGAAACCGAAGGAAAAACTCTCCCGAATAATTCAACGCGTGTACAGTCAGACATAACTGATTATGGAAACAGCTACAACCAAATTCATATACACGAAGGGGAATTTCTGCACAATCAGGGATTTAAAGGAAACGGAATTGTCATCGCCGTGCTGGATGCAGGCTTCAACAGCTATAAATCCAATCCCGCACTGGACAGTATCCGGATGAAAGGGCGGATTTTGGGAGAATGGGACTTTGTGAAAAACGAAGCCAGCGTTAACGAAGATCATGCCCACGGTATGTATTGCTTATCCGCAATGGCCGCAAACAGGCCCGGGGTGATGGTGGGGTCGGCCCCTCATGCCAGCTATTGGCTGCTGAGAACCGAAGATGCGGCAAGCGAATATCCCATCGAAGAACAAAATTGGGTAGCCGCAGCGGAATTTGCCGATAGCGCCGGCGCAGATATGATTTCATCTTCGCTGGGATATGTAAGTTTTGATGATCCTTCTTATAATTATTCCTACGCGCAGAGAGACGGCAATACTTCCCTGATTACCAGAGGAGCTGATAAAGCTGCGCAGAAAGGAATACTGGTGATGATTAGCGCAGGCAACTATGGAACCAGGACAGACGACGTAAAATATGTTGCCTGCCCGGCAGACGGCGATAGCGTTATGGCAGTAGGTTCCGTTAATATTTCGGGAATCATTTCGGGTTTTTCCAGCTGGGGGCCGAATGGAGCAGGCAAAGTGAAGCCCTCGGTGGTTTCGGTTGGACAAGGAACGGTGTTGGCCAATGCAGCGGGTAATACTTTCGCCAGTAATGGAACTTCCTATTCTAATCCCAATCTCGCCGGACTTATAGCCTGCCTCTGGCAAGCGTTTCCGGAGTTTAATAATATGGAAATCATGCGCGCAGTGGAGCGCAGTGCCCATCAATTCAGTCATCCGGATGACCGGTATGGTCATGGAATTCCGAATTTTCGAAAAGCATATGAAATTCTTCAGGCTGAAAAAGAGTTACGTGCCAACAGTCAGATTCTGGGTAATGATCATATCAAAGCATACCCACTTCCATTCACCGACAATCTGAAAGTGTTATTAAAAGGAAGAATCAACGGAACCGTACTGCTACGGCTGCTGGATGGGCATGGAAGAATCATTGAAACAAAATCGTTGACTACTGTAACTGATCTTTACTACAATATCAGCTTCACCAGGACTTTCTCCTTAAACAGCGGTGTGTATTATATTCAATACGATGATGGTTTGAACAGAACGATGACGCCGGTGATTCGTCAGTAAAATTGAAGCGAGCCCCGGGTCGCCCTTCCCAATCAGAGATTTCTGGGATGATCAACCACCCTTTATTGTTGAACCACTCAATAAGTCAGAGCCGCAATAAACATACTATCAGCTTTCTCTGTATATCCCTTAATTACTTCCTGATACAGCAGTTTCAATCCGTGTTCCTGTTGAATAAACCGGACATTTTCCTCATTCTCTTTTTGAAAAACTGAGCAGGTGCTGTAAAGCAACACTCCATCGTTTTTCAGATAGGGAATACTATTCGTGATAATCTTCCTTTGCAAAGCAGCGTATCTATCCACTTCGGATTCGTCAAAAATGCGGAGGTATTCCGGCGTTCTGCCCCATGTTCCGGAACCGCTGCAGGGCACATCCAGCAGAATCAAATCAATAGCATTCGTTTGAAATGGAATCACTTCTTTGCTCACTTTTTCCGCTGACAGATCGACTACAAAGGCCTCGTAATTTTTAATTCCTGCAAGGCGAAACCGCTGATGCAAATTATGAAGAATAGATTTTCGGATATCCGAAACATAAAGTTGAAAATCCGGCAATAAATCGTACAACAAAATTGATTTTCCGCCACTGGCCGCGCAGGCATCCCAAACCTTTCTGAATCGACCGGGATGCTCCGAATGCAATTCTCTAACTACCGCGCCTATGCGCTGCGAGCTTTTATCCTGCACCACCGCATGCTTATTTAGCTGCAATACTTGTTCTATCGCTGAACCGTTGGGCAGTTTCAGACAATCTTCGCCGCATTCGAAAAAACTGATGCCCGCTTTTGACAGCTGGTCTTTCACCTGCTTCCGCGTCTGGGGTCTTAAGCGAATAAAGAGATCCGGCTGAACGAGATGCGACAAAGAAAAGTCGAGTTCATGGATTCCCTCAGATAGCTTTTGTTGAAATGGAAAAATCACCTCCGGATCAAATCCTCGATCAGCCTTCTGAAACCATTTTAATTTCTGTTCTAAAGAAATTCCTGATGCAGGAAATGTGGCGATCCATCCCGGCTTCAATGCCAAAAGC
>DATCKB010000315.1:0-4189 GCA_036562505.1 Parasegetibacter sp.
CGGAGAACTGGAACCGCAATTAATTGAGCTGCAAGGTTTTCCTTCCTTATTCGGATTCCAGTTGATGTTTCCGGAAATTATGAAAAAACATCTTCCTGTTCCGGATAATTACACACAACTGATGAGTGGGTTAAGTGACGATGAATACCTGAGTTTACTTAAAGAGGTCATACTGAATGGACATCCGCCTGAGGAAGTAATTCTGCTCGACATAAAACCGGATGAGCAGAAGACGCGGATTGATTTTTACTGTACACGCGAATATACCGGTATTCAACCTGTTTGTTTAACAGACCTGCTGATTGAAGATGAGAAATTGTTTTACCGGAAAGATGGAAAAAAGCAGCGGGTAAGCAGAATTTACAACCGCCTGATTTTTGATGAGTTATCTGCAGAAAATGAAATTCCTGCAAACTTTTTTGAAATACTGAAGCCGCTTGAAGTTGAATGGGTTCCTCATCCTCAATGGTACTACCGGATAAGTAAATTTCTTCTTCCCTTGCTGCGTCACCCCAATATACCAAAATCCTGGCTGCTGAATGAGGTCAAACAAATCCCATCCGACCTCACGAAATATGTATTGAAACCATTGTTTTCCTTTGGAGGTCAGGGAGTTATCATTGATATTTCGGAAAATGATCTGGCGTCGGTTATTGATCCTGAGAACTGGATACTTCAGGAGAAAGTGAACTATGCTGATGCAATTCAAACTCCGGATGGTGCTGCAAAAGCTGAAATCAGACTTATGTACATTTGGCCGAAAGCCGCTGCCAGACCGGTTTTAGCAATAAATCTTGCAAGGCTGAGTAAAGGGAAAATGATCGGCACTCGTTATAATCTGAACAAAACGTGGGTGGGAGGATCTGTGGCCTTTGTGCAAAAATGAAGTTCAGGAAATTTTATTTTTGAATAAATAATTTTCCTAAATTTAACTCCCCAGCTTCCAAACCTTGTTCAGAGAAAATAAAAATATCGACACCAGACTACTGCAAAAAATTGCGTCGGGCGATGAGCATTCCTTCGCTCAGATCTTCTATACATATCATCAGATTGTCGGCGAATATATGTTTCGCTTAACCGGCTCAAAGCCCGTTGCACAGGAGCTTGTGCAGGATGTGTTCATGAAAATCTGGTCGCATCGTGAAACACTGACGGAGATAAAAAGTTTCGAAGCATATCTCTTTATCATATCAAGAAATCTGGCGTTCAACAAGCTTAAACAGATGGCCAGGGAACAAAACAGGAAAAAGCAATTGAGTGAGGAATTGGGTGAGATCCAGGTACAAATAGATGATATTGTTGGATTCAAAGAAATTTCTTCCGGTATCAATGCTGCAATTGAAACCCTGCCGAATCAGCAAAGAAAAGTATATAAGCTTAGCCGTGAAAACGGAATGACACATGAAGAAATCGCACGCCATCTGGGTATTTCGCTGGAAACAGCAAAAAAACATATGGTACTTGCTTTACGCCACCTTCGCGAATCACTTAAGTGATAGTCAATCAATCCTTTATCAAAATATTTCCCTGGTTGTTTTGTGATCGGTACCTGCTTCACCCGGGTTTGTATTTCTGCCTCTTTCATTATGCGTTACTCCTCGGGCAGAATTTTTTTTCAATCGATTACCTCTCGCTTCTGATTTGATTGTCTTTACAGATACAGGTGTTTTTTCCTGAATTAGCTAGTTATTAGAAAATGTCTGCTGACCAGTTAAAACAATTATTTACAGCGTATTTTGATCGGACTGCTACCAGTGCCGAAAAAGAGCGGTTACTGGAATTGCTAAACCGTTCAGAATATGATTTTAGGGTAAAAGCTTTACTCGAAGAAGCTTGGACCCAGGTCAGCAGAGACGGGCAACTGTTCAGCAATGAAGAATCATCCGCTATTCTTTCAAACATAATAGGTTCTGATTCAGCTAAAGAATCCTCTGATACCGAAATACCCAGGCGAAAACATCTTTTCGGGTTGAGGTTAGCAGCGGCTTCAGTTCTGCTTGCGGTGCTGGTGTCTGCAGTCATTTATTCTTATTTAACCGGCAATTCTGTTTCAGAAAATTCTATTGTTACAAAGAATAGTATACAACATGATGTTAAGCCCGGGATGAATACTGCATTGCTTACTTTGGCAGATGGTTCCGTGATCATTCTGGACAGTACATCAAACGGAGCGATTACACGGCAGGGACATACACGGGTAATAAAAATGAATGGAGCTGTCAGCTATAATAAAGAAGATAGTGTGTTAGTTGCAAAGCAACCTCGTGAAATTACTTACAATACTATCACTACACCCCGTAAGGGAACTTATAAAGTAATTCTTTCTGACAATACTGCTGTTTGGTTGAATGCAGCTTCGTCTATTCGTTTCCCTACCAGTTTTACCGGCAGCAAACGTGTGGTTGAAATAACAGGAGAAGTTTATTTTGAAGTTGAATCGAATCCGGCTATGCCGTTCCTTGTAAAGGTAGCCTCCACGCAATCTGGCGTACGCCCCATGGAAATAGAAGTATTGGGAACTCATTTTAATGTTAATGCCTACCCTGATGAAAAATATATTCGTACTACACTATTAGAAGGTTTAGTTAAAGTCAGAACTAACGATAAGAATCAGTTAATGAAGCCCGGCCAGCAGCTTCGCCTTGATAGCGCGGGTAATTTGAATCTTATTAGTTCAGTAGCTACTGATAAAGTGGTTGCCTGGAAAAACGGAATTTTTGACTTCGACGAAGACAGCCTTGATGAAATTCTACGCCAGCTCGCCCGCTGGTACGATGTAGAAATCGCTTCACCTGTACCCGAACGCTATTACACCGGAGCAATCAGACGTGAGGTCAATATCTCCGAGGTGTTGAAAATGCTGGAATCTGCCAGTAAAAAAGTTTCTTTCTCGATAGCAAATAATCAAATTAAAATTGAAACCAAATAATTAAAGTCAAACCAGAATAATATGAAGTAAGAACAAATAAACAGACATATAAGAAACATATTGGATTGACCTGCAAAAGAAATCCGTTCCGGCTGGTACCCGGAACGGAAGGATTTGATCAGGTTACATAACGAGCTTGATCTGCTAAATGTAAAACCTAAACATTCCAAAGCTATGCATTTTGACACGAATTACAAACAGGGGCACCATTGGCCGCTGTTAGAACAACTGCTTAGGGTTATGAAATTAACAACCGTCTTTTTACTGGTTGCTGCCTTGCAAGTTGCTGGGAGCGGGTTTTCGCAAAAAGTGAGCCTGAAATTGGACAACGTATACCTGAATGCGGTGTTCAAAGAATTGCGAAAACAAACAGGAATGCTATTCCTGTTCGACAATGCCGAAGCCCGGAAAGCCGGTAAAGTAAGTATTGATGTGGAAAATGAAGAGTTGAAGTCAACCCTTGATCGCTTATTATCGACCACAGGGTTTAAGTACTCGATTTTCGACAAAACTATTGTTCTCAGACCCAAGGCTGAATCACCTGTTATTGCCGAAGAAATTAAACCTCCTTTCGACCTGAGAGGAAGGGTCATTTCGGAAAAAGGAGAACCTCTCGCAGGTGCAGCTATCGTCATTAAAGGAAAGCCTAACCGCGGGGTGATGACCCTCGACAACGGAACCTTTGAAATTAAAGGCGTTAATGAGAATGATGTGCTGGAAATAACTATGACAGGTTATCAGAAGCAGGAAATCAGAGTTAAGGAGGGAATGAACGATATCACGATCAGGATGATAATACAGGTTAGCACACTGAATGAAGTGGTGGTAAACGGTTATCAGACTATTCGTAAAAAACTATATACCGGTTCTGCAACAACTCTTAAGAGTGACGACGTGAAGATGCCGGGGATTAATGATGTGAGTCGTATGCTCGAAGGACGCGCAGCCGGAGTCTCCATACAAAATGTTTCGGGAACATTTGGTGCAGCTCCGAAAGTAAGAGTGAGAGGAGCTACTTCCATCACTGGTGAAAATAAACCATTATGGGTGGTAGACGGAATCATTCTGGAAGATATGGTCAATATTTCCAACGACCAGCTATCCAGCGGTGACCCCGCTACTTTGCTGGGCTCTGCAGTCGCCGGATTAAACCCGGAAGATATTGCCACTTTTGAAATTCTGAAAGACGCATCTGCTACAGCACTATATGGCGGACGTGCAATGAACGGAGTAATAGTAATTACAACCAAAAAAGGAAAA
>DATCKB010000225.1:0-9727 GCA_036562505.1 Parasegetibacter sp.
GGCAAAAACAAATCGGCCGCCAGTGCTAAAAAAGAAGCCTAGTTTCTGTTCGGGTGCTTTTCTGTTAAATACCTTTTTCCAGGGTGCTTTTATTTAAAGTGCCTTTTGTCAGGGTGCCAGTCTTTCGATTTTCCAGGTACCATCTTCCTGTTGTGTATATTGAATTCTGTCGTGCAGTCGGCTGGCTCTTCCCTGCCAGAATTCGATAGAAACAGGTTTTACCCTGTAACCACCCCAATAAGGCGGTCGGGGAATTTCCTGATTTACATATTGCCTTGCCAGTTCGGCTTCTTTATCTTCCAGCCATTTTCGGCTAGCTATCACCGTGCTTTGTGGGGATGTCCATGCTCCTATGCGGCTACCTTCCGGGCGGCTTTGAAAATATTCGTCACTTTCTGCATCAGACACTTTTGAGACCAGTCCGGTTATCCGTACCTGTCTTTCCAGTTCTTTCCAGAAGAATACGAGACAGGCGCGGGGGTTTTGTTCCAGATGTTGTGCTTTATAGCTTTGGTAATTGGTGAAGAACACGAAGCCATTTTCATCAAATCCTTTCAGTAATACGATGCGTGCAGAAGGGAGTCCGTCGTTGGAGGCAGTTGCAAGTGTCATAGCGTTTACTTCGTCAACATTGGCAACGAGGGCATCATTCCACCATTTTCTGAACTGTTCGGTAGGTGTGGCTGCTACGTCTTCTTCAGAAAGACTTTGCAGTCTGTAATCTTTGCGGATTTCATGAATGCTGTGTGGGTCGTTCATCCTATGAAGATTTTACCGGTATCATTTTAGGGTTTCCCGGGAATTCATTAATATTTTCCGTTTATACAGTCCTGCGAACCCAGTCCTTTATCCTGTAACCAGCGTACCCACCTGTTCGCCCATCACAACTTTTCTTAGGTTTCCGGGCTTGTTGATGTTGAACACGATGATTGGCAGGTTGTTTTCCATACAAAGGGTAAAGGCGGTCATATCCATTACTTTCAGGTTTTTGCTGATACATTCGTTGAAAGAAATGGTTTCGTATTTGGTAGCGGATGGATTTTTTTCAGGATCGGCAGAATAGATGCCGTCAACGCGGGTTCCTTTAAGGATAACATCTGCTTTTATTTCGATAGCTCTCAGTGAGCCGGCTGTATCTGTTGTGAAATAAGGGTTACCGGTACCTGCGCCGAAGATGACCACGCGCAGTTTTTCAAGGTGTCTGATTGCCCTTCTGCGGATATAAGGTTCAGCAATCTGTTCCATTTTAATAGCGCTTTGCAGACGGGTAAATACGCCTTCCTTTTCAAGTCCGGCCTGCAGTGCCATTCCATTGATTACGGTAGCCAGCATCCCCATGTAATCTCCATGAGCTCTTTCAATGCCAGTTTCGGCTTCGTTCATTCCTCTGTAAATATTTCCGCCTCCGATTACTACAGCTACTTCCACTCCTAAATCTCTGATTTCTTTAATGTCTTTTGCGTACTGAGTAATGACTTTCGGATCAAGTCCGTAACCATTATCCCCCATTAACGACTCACCGGAAAGTTTCAGAAGAATACGTTTGTACTTTGGCTGCATGAAATTGAATGATTAGATGAGATAATAAGGTGCAAGATAAAAACAAAAAAGCCAAAATCGTTGGTGATTTTGGCTCTCCTGTTATATATGTGTCTGGAAACTTATCCTAATGCTACTCTTCTGAAGGTCAGCACCTGAAGGTCAGCGTCAACAGATTTCAGGTAATCCTGTACTGATTTGCTGCCATCTTTTACGAATGCCTGTGCAAGCAGGGTGCTTTCTTTGAAGAATGCGTTCAGTTTACCTTCAGCAATTTTAGCGATCATATCTGCAGGTTTTCCTGCCATTTTAGGATCAGCCTGAATTTGTTCGGTAACGATTGCACGCTCACGTTCAACTACATCGGCGGGGATAGATTCAGGATTTACTGCCAGTGGGTTCATCGCAGCAATTTGCATGGCTACATCTTTACCCGCTTCAGGAGCAGTTTTGTTCAACCCAACGAGTACGCCCATACGATTTGCACCATGGATGTATGAAGCAACGTATTCAGCATCTACGCGTTCGAATTTAGAGATACCGATTTTCTCGCCGATAGAGGCCAGTTTATCGTTAACCAGGTCAGCTATTTTAATTCCGTTGATTGATACTTCATTAAGTTCTTCAACAGTTTTAACGTTGTTGCTGATTGCAGCGTCCATGATAGACTGAACGAAGCTTACGAAATCTGCGTTCTTACTCACGAAGTCGGTTTCGCAACTTACGCAAAGTGCAATACCTGTTTTGTTATCGCTGGTAGTTTTAGCCAGCACCACGCCTTCTTTTGCTTCTCTGTCGCTGCGAAGTGCTGCTACTTTCTGACCTTTTTTACGAAGCCAGTCGATGGCTGCTTCAAAATCACCACCGGTTTCGGTCAGGGCCTTGCGGCAATCCATCATACCTGCTCCGGTAGCCTGACGCAGTTTATTTATATCTGCTGCTGTTATTGTTGACATAAGTTATAATACTTTGAATGATTCACTTATTTGCTTCCACCCGGACCAGATGGTCTTCTTGTAGCACCACCCGGAACTCTGCGTTTAGGTTGACTAGCACCTTTTACTCTTCTTCCACCTTTTTCATCGCCAGCTTCCTGTCCTTCCAGATCAAATTTTGATCTTCTATCATCAACTTCTGTTTCTTCTGCATCTTCGTCTTTTGCAGCCTGACGTTCTGCCAGACCTTCAGCGATAGCTGCAGTGATATAGTTGGTGATGATAGCGATAGATTTGGTAGCGTCGTCGTTTGCAGGAATTGCAAAGTCAACTTTGTTCGGATCGCAGTTAGTATCTACCATTCCGAAGGTCAGCACGCCAAGGCGTTTTGCTTCAGAAAGGGCGATATGTTCGTGACCGATATCTACCAGGAATAAAGCAGCTGGAATACGGCCCAGTTGAGCGATACCACCCAGTACTTTTTCCATTTTTTCTTTATCGCGGGTTAAAGTCAGACGTTCTTTTTTGGTTACGCTGTCAAAAGTACCGTCGGTCAGCATTTTGTCGATGCTCTGCATTTTCTTAACGCTTTTACGAACTGTATTGAAGTTAGTGAGCATACCACCCAGCCAACGTTCAGTAACGTAAGGCATGTTAACGCGTTTTGCGCACTCGGTAACAATTTCCTTGGCTTGTTTTTTAGTAGCAACGAACATGATTTTCTTACCGCTTTTCGCGATTTGTTTCATTGCAGCTGCTGCTTCCTGCAAACCCTCAACAGTTTTGTTGAGATCTATGATGTGGATTCCTTTTTTTTCAGCGAAGATGTATGGTAACATCTTAGGGTTCCACTTCTTTTTCAGGTGTCCGAAGTGTACACCTGCATCCAGAAGCTGCTGTTGTAAAGAAGTGTTATTGTCCATTATACGAATTTGAGAATTTTACAATTTTATTTTTCGGTTTAAGCTGCGAGCTTTAAGTTCTCAGGCTTAAAGCCCGTAGTTATCAGCTCAGCGCTTATCAAATTATCTCTTACTGAACTGGAAGCTCTTACGTGCTTTCTTACGACCTGGTTTCTTCCTTTCAACTGCACGTGGATCTCTGCGAAGAAGTCCGGCAGCTTTAAGAGCAGGACGCAGCTCCGAATTCAACTCGCATAATGCACGGGCGATACCGAGCTTAATAGCTTCAGCCTGTCCCTTGATACCACCACCCTGAGTAGTAATTTTGATATCGTACTTATCGAGTGAATCAATCACTTTAAGCGGAGATTCAACCTGATTTTGCAAATAAACTATTGGAAAATAGTCTTTGTAATCTTTGTCGTTTACAGTGATCTTACCGTCGCCTTTAGCGAGGAATACTCTGGCTACTGCTTCTTTACGGCGGCCAACTGCGTTTTTATTTTTTTCTGTCATGTTTATTTTTTTTGTTGAGCGACTGGGGAACCTGATTTTCGTTCATCCATTCTTAACTCAAGGCGCTTTTTAGAACGTTAATGGCTTAGCTTGCTGAGCAACATGAGGATGTTCTGCTCCGGCGTAAACAAAAAGTTTTTTACCAACTTTACGACCCAGACGATTTTTAGGAAGCATCCCTTTTACGGCTCTTTCGATAATTGCTTCCGGTCTGCGTTTCAGCAAATCTTTAGCAATTTCAATTTTCTGACCACCGGGATAACCAGTGAAATGCTGGTATTCCTTCTCTTCCAGTTTATTACCGGTAAATACTACTTTGTCTGCATTGATAACAATAACGTAGTCGCCACAATCAACATTCGGCGTGTAGTAAGGCTTGTTCTTGCCACGCAGTACTGCTGCGATTTTGGCACACATACGACCTACAGTTTGATTGGTACCGTCAACAATATACCAGTCATGTTTAACGGTAGCTGCATTCGCATGCTTGGTTGTAAAATGTAATTTGCTCATTAGTAAAAAAGCTTTGAGCGGCCTGCCCTCGGGGGCTGATCCGCATCGGTTAAGTAATCCGGACGAGCACATCCCTCATCCGTCCCGCCTTCATGCTGACTTTCACGCCAGATTCTTTGGGGGTGCAAAGATAGGTATAATTGATACCAACTTCCAATTAATCAGGTAAGAATTTTTCAAAGCACCTTTGCAACTGATTGATTCTCAATAAAAAAATGTTCCCGGAATTTCAGAGGATTGGCGAAATACTGTTTTTACTTTACTTTGTTCACCCAAGTTATACTTATATATATGTATACAAAAAGCGAAATTCAGGAGCTACAGCACCATACTACCGCATTTCTGAAACAGGAAACTCCCGTTAGTCCGGATCAAATCGACCTTTTGCGCCGGATACTGGTATTTCATGAGTACCGGTATTATATCATGAGCGACCCACTGATTTCAGATACGGAATACGATAAATTGTATAAATCGCTGGAAAAACTGGAGAAAGCTCATCCGGAGCTGATTAGTCCCGATTCCCCGACCCAGCGGGTGGCTTATGAACTGACCAGTTCCTTTCCTACTGTTCAGCACCTGGTGCCCATGCTTTCGCTGGAGAATTCCTATGATGAGATTGACCTGCTCGACTGGCACAGGAAGAATAAGGAGTTGACCGGACTGGAAGAAATCGAATATTGTATTGAGCCGAAGTTTGATGGGGCGAGTATTTCTCTGGTATATGAAGATGACCATCTGGCGCGCGGGGCTACCCGGGGAGACGGTGTGGCCGGTGATGATATCACCGTAAATATCAAACAAATCAGATCGGTACCGATCGGAGCTAAGTTTTCGAAATTCGGATTAAAACAGGTGGAAGTGCGTGGCGAAGTGCTGTTATCGAAAAAGAACTTTGCAAAATATAATGAGGGTTTAATTGCACAGGGATTACTGCCTCTGGCAAATCCACGCAATGCGGCATCAGGTTCCTTGCGGATTAAAGATCCTCAGGAAGTGAGTCGCAGAAATCTTGAAGCCTTTATTTATCATCTGAGTTATTATTCGGAAGGAGAAGCGGGTGGTGCTCAGGCGCCCCAAACGCATAGCGAGACCCTTCAAATGCTTTGGAATCTCGGATTCCGTAGTCCGGTCAGAGAAATGAAAGTGGTGAAGGATATTGAATCAGTTATTCGTTATTGCAGGGAAGCTGAAGCAGAAAGAGATAATCTTCCTTATGAAATTGATGGAATGGTTATCAAGGTGAATGCTTACGAACTGCAGGAAAAGCTTGGCATGACAAGTCACCATCCCCGTTGGGCGATAGCATTTAAATTTAAAGCGCGCCAGGCAACCAGTGTGCTGCGGAAGGTGGAATTTCAGGTAGGGCGCACCGGTAGTATTACACCGGTAGCGAAAATTGATCCGGTGGCTATTGGCGGCGTAACGGTTAGTTCTGTATCATTGTTTAATGAAGAAGTGGTGAGAGAAAAAGATCTGATGATAAACGATACAGTATTGGTGGAAAGAGCGGGTGATGTGATTCCCTATATCGTGAAATCAATGCCTGAACTGAGGAAGGGATCTGAAATACCCATTGAATTTCCAAAGAATTGTCCGGCATGCGGTGATGAGTTGGTTAAACCACTTGAAGAAGCCGTCTGGCGCTGCACAAACATCAACTGTTCGGCACAGGTAGTTGAACGCATCATCCATTTTGTGAGTAAGGATGCGATGGATATCAGAAGTCTGGGTGAAGCAAATGTGCGACGTTTTCATGCACTGGGTATTCTGAACAGTATTCCTGATATCTACCATCTTGATCTGGAGAAAATATCAACGCTGGATAAATTCGGCGCTAAATCGATTAAAAACTTAAAGGAAGCTATTGAGAAGTCGAAGCAACAGCCGTTACATCGTTTGATTTTCGGTTTGGGTATCCGTTATATCGGAGAGACCACAGCAAAGACGCTGGCTAACGCTGTAGACTACCTGCCGGATTTTCAGCATTTCACGATGGAGCAGTTACTTGCCCTGGAGGATGTTGGGCCGAAAGTAGCGGGCAGTATTCAGCAGTTTTTCAGCAACGATGATAATATAGCGATGTTGAAAAAACTGGAAGAGGCAGGATTGAAATTACACAGCGACAGGCGTACCATGCAGTCTGGTGGCTCACTTGAGGGATTAACCTTTTTATTTACGGGAACTTTGTCGCGCTTTAAGCGAAGCGAAGCTGAGGAGATGGTTGAGGCGAATGGCGGCAAGATTCTATCGGGGGTTAGCAGTAAACTAAACTTTCTGGTTGCGGGTGAGGATGCGGGTTCGAAACTGGAAAAGGCAAAAAAAATAAGCAGTATAAAGGTGATTTCGGAAGAGGAATTTCTTCAGTTAATAGGTCAGGAATAAGGTTGACTGATTTGCCCCGGGAAGTGCTGTTCAGTTATCGGTTACACCTGGCAGGGAGTCAGACTTTATTGCCCGCAATCCCTTAATGTGCATAACTTATTATTATTGTTTAGCATATCTTTTTTGTAACTTTAAGACAAATCAACATGAAATGGTCAAAAAGTTACCCGGCGAAGTTTGGAAACATCTTCAGTTTCCCGGCTGGAAACAATTGCGCAACAAGTATGCCCTCTCATCGCTTGGAAGAGTAGCGAGTTACTCTGAAGAGATTGAAGATGGTAAACTGCTCAATGGATCACTCACTACTGGCTACAAGACCCTTAACCTGCATCGCCCAGGCAACAATGGCACCTTGTACATCCATCGGGAGATTGCCAAATTGTTCCTCGACAAACCCACCCCAAAACAGAAGTATGTGATTCACCTGAATCACGACAAAACCGACAATCGGGTGAAGAATCTTAAATGGGCAACCCTTGAAGAAATGATTGAGCATCAACAGCACAGTCCGCTTAAATTAGCCTACAAGGAAGTTCAGGCGAACCGAACCAAAGGCTTGAAACTCAGTGCCGCTCAGGTACGGACGATCAAGAAACAGCTTTCTGATCCTAAGAGGAAATTCACTATCAAACAGCTGGCAGAAAAGTATGGTGTTAGTGAAATGACATTATACCGGATCAAAAGCGGTGAAAACTGGGCGCGGGTTTAGCCGATTGTTTAACTAATCACCAAAAATGAGAAGCTGCAGAAAATGCAGCTTCTTTTTTTATTTAGTAAAATCTAAGAGTCCAAATACCTGTGTATAGGGTATTTTAAGATTTATAAACTGAAACTTCGCGCTGCACTCACTTCTTAAAATATTGAAAACTTTCAAACTATCTTCATCCGAAGACAGATAAAAATCAACCGAGTGTTCACAATCCGCCTGTGCAAAAAGCTTTGAATCGTTTGGCACCTGCAATCTCTGTCTAACCTGTAGCCTGCCATCTTTTCTAGCCTGATATACTACTTTCGCAAACTCTCCTGCCCGACGTGAATGATTGAGATTAAAAGGTAAAATCTGCAAATTTCTTAACGGTAACTCATGTACATCTCCACCCACGCAGTATTCCGCTATGCTGATTGTAGAAATAAGCATATTGATTTCATTTTGTATAAAATACCTGAAATAACCATCGGCATTTCCAAATAAAGGATCGTTATCGTTTAAGAAATGAATCAAGAAACTGGTGTCCAGTAATACAGCTTTATGTTCAGGCTTCATAATCTCCTCGTATTTCTTTTAACCAACTATTCGGGTCGATTTTGCCTAACCAATTCTTCCTTGCTTTATCTCTCAAGCCTTTAAGATACTCTGCATCATACCTGGGGTTATAGTCTAACAGTTCAACAAATCGTAAGCTAGTTGGGTCAATTTCACCGGTTTCGGAATGCTGCTTACCGGTTACCCGAACACCGAATGTTCTGTACAAAAGATTCTCATCACGCTGTTCAAGGAAGCTTATTGGGGTTTGAATCCTAAGTGTACCAAAATCTTCTGAAGTAATATGAATATTAGCCTTGTCTTTTCCACCGGCATTTGTCAACTTTCCATAAAAATAAAACTCGGCATTTACCCATGCCGTTTCGGTACGATATAAATTCGTGGCTTTATCAATTTTTACTTCGCTGGTGTTAGGAAGAGAGGTTCTTAACGTAAAGGAATAATTCTTCTTCTTAGCAGTATCTTGGATATTCTCCAGAGCTTTTGCAGTTCTTATATCCAGAAAATCGATATTATTTATCTGCTGTATCTGTCCCAATATGGCATTAAATCCAATAATATACTGAATAGAGGTTCTGAAAATATGTCTAACCGATCCCTCCTCAACCCGATAGGATATCAGAGGTCTGCCTCTACTATCTCCGGAATATAATAGATCCTCGACATTTTCCAAAATTCCAATTAGCTCACGAATGTCATAGTTTTCCGGTGTCAAACTCAAGTTGCCTTTCGATCCGGAAATTTGAATTTCTATGTAACCGATTTTTTCCACAATACAAAGTAACAATTAATTTAGCTCGAATAGCACTGTCGGGTGTTAAAACGGTACCGACGCGTAATTACACCAGCTGCGCTGCTTTTACTTATGGTGCTTGATCGGAATTCTCAGAATAACATTTCCCGTTTTTTGTCCGGTATGCACATATTTGTACGCTTCAACAATCTGATCGAGATGGTATTCTCTGTCGATAACCGGTTTAAATTTCCCTGATGCCGCCAGGTCTCTGATGAGCTGAATATCTTCCTTACGGGTTGTGGGAATCGGGAAGATGACTTTCTTTCCTTTTCTTAAAGGTGTAATAATTGCCAGAAATACATTTTCGCTATTCTTTCCTAGCTCGGTGGAAACATATACTCCGTTAGCTGTCAGATGTGGCTTCCAAAGTCTGAAAGAGGTTTTTCCGACTGCATCAAAAACAAGTTGATAGGGTTGATCTGTTTTTGTAAAATCCTCTGTCTGATAGTCTATCACCCTGTCAGCTCCCAGGCCTTTCACCAGTTCGACATTTTTTGAATTACACACAGCCGTAACCGTTACTCCGAAATATTTCAGGAGTTGAACGGCAGCCGAACCAATTGCTCCTGTTGCACCGTAAACCATCGCATTTTCACCCGGTTTTATTTTTGAAGCACGGATATTACAAAGGGCATAATGTGCACCTTCTGTCAGAGCAGCAGCTTCCATCATTGAAATATTTTCGGGAACACGCTCAATTCCTTTGTTTTCAGAAATCGTCAGATATTCACCATGGCCGCCAAATGTAGAATCATCGAATCCGAATACTTTGTCGCCTTTCCGGAAATGTTTTACATCGGGTCCCAGATCTTCGACGATCCCGGAAAATTCAGATCCAAGTATTTGTTTTCTGGGCCGAAACAGTCCGGTAAAAAAC
>DATCKB010000343.1:0-10117 GCA_036562505.1 Parasegetibacter sp.
CCTTAACAATTTCAATTCTTTTGATTAAACTCGATGGGATACCCATGAGTCCGTATACCGTAGATAAACTACTCACAATCGGCATCCCGTCGATTAATACCATGGTGTACGGACCTTCCATACCATTGATATGAATATCACCGGTATTACAAACATTACAATTGATTTGCGGTTGTACTCCATTTAAAGTACCGAGCGACTCAAATAAATTGGGAACAGGATTTTTTTTAAAAAAACTGGCGGAATAGGTTTCCACTAAAATCGGACTTGCCAACTTTTTCACTTCTTTCAAAGTACCACTCACCACTACTTCTCCCATTAAATCCGATTCACGAACTAGTGGTATTTCCTGAAAACCGTTATTACGTATCACCCATTCCGTTAGTTGAAAACCCACTGCAGTAATGACGAGGGTATCCCTCACCTTAGCTTCAATGGCAAATCTTGCCTCATCATCGCTGACTACAGCGCGACCAGTTCCTTTGACAGTTACGGTAGCTCCGGGCACGGGCTCTCCGCTTGAGAGCAACCGCCCCTTAATAATTTGCGCATCACTTTGGGCCGCAACTATCAACATGAACATAAAAAGGGGCATCCATTTCTTTACTGATATCCCGGGGACATGCGAAACTATAAAGCTCTGCCAACTCATTAGGTTCATGAAAAGATTATTTTAGTCTTATCTAAAAATAATTCTTGACAAATCTATTATATTTTTCATGAATTCCGAAAATCGCAGAAATTATTTTTTTAATGCATTCAGAAAAAGTGTGTCAAAGCTGATCATCCAGGCTGTTTCAGCCATCCTGTTCATACTGCCGCTAAGCTGGAACCGATACCCGATGCTTAGCTTTGAACGGCTGTTGAATATGAATTGTACAGCCGGAGCTAAATCTATAAAAGATTGCTTTTTATCCAGAGACTGCTGTCCGGTTAACTCCGCATAGATGTTGAAATTCGTCTGTTTGTAATTTTTATAAATTCTGGGCAACAGCAAATATCCTGCTGAAAAAGTATAACCCAACGCAGAGTTTGAAGGAGCTTCAATTAATGCCTCCGGCTTTTCGTCCAGCGACTGAAGCAAACTCAAAGTTGTTGAAAGAGCCAGTTTATGAAGCAAATGGGTAGCAATAATTCCACCCTGAATTCCGCTTTGATCGCCTCCCAGGTTAATTTCATCAAAAGGTGAATTGCTTCTGCTATATGCAGCCTTTGCAAATGCAGCCATCCGGAAATGCTTCTGTACATCGTCTTTCGACAGAAAACGGTATTGGGCATAGAGACGTACAGATTCCCATCTGAGACCTGAGCTATACATATCTGAAAATCCGGTAGCAGTATGAAGCATTAAGTTTTTATGCAGGCCTAACTGTATTTCCGGAGACAAGCGAACCTGAATATTATCTGAGCCGGGTTGAACAAATTCAGTATTCAGCTTTGCTGCAATCGAGCGGGCGGGCATATTTGAGGCCGGTTCGGTAGATACAAATAGTTCCTGAGAAAACACGGCGGTACCGCCGGAAAACAAAAAGAAGTTTATAATAAACAGTAAACGTTTCATGGTAAATCATTGTGCGTGCGAGTAGGGAAGTTGCGGTGGGTTCAGCCTGCGGCTGAACCCACCGCAATACTTTTATTGCACTGGTGCTAAACAAATATGATAAGAGATGACTAAAGTGTAATATGGTAAACTCTGGCGCCCCCTGCAATGTCGGCCTTGCCGGCACAGCAGGATTCCATTACTCCGGTTTTGTAGCACGACATATTAGTATAAGCCGCATATTTTTTATGTTCCTTATCTGATGTGAATTTTTTGTCTAACAACCTGAATTCTTTCTCACCATTCAATGTCTGAGATTTCACATTTACAAAATGAAGGGTTTGACCATCCAGTGTAATATGTGTGTCGGCTTCAATTTTCACCTGATTAAATTCCGCTTTCACAGAAAGCTTCGCCACTGAGAAACCTGCATTTTCCACAGCTTCGCGAAGTGCATCAAAGCTTACCTGTTGATCTTTTTTGAATTTAATATGGTAAGTGGAAGTCTGAAGATCGGTATCCACCTCACCCACAAAAGGAAGTGCTTCCAGTGATTTCTGGATAGCATTCGAACACATGGCACAGGTTAATCCACTTGCCTGTAGAGAGGCTTCTTTATACTGAGCATTTGAATAAAATGCTATGAATATTAAACTTAGTATTACTAATATCTTTTTCATCTTAATTTTTGTTAGAAGTTTTCGTAATTCTGAGAGCCGGAGCCTGATAAAACTGATTCATTAAGCTACTGTAAATCTGAACAGTAAAGTTTTGCGTCATATTCGTTGCCGTATCCGAACAACCAACTACGCATCGGACCGTTATTATAATCTCAGATTACGATTGAGGATGTGTATTTTTTTAGAAGGTTTAGGAGGTCCTTCTGAAGCAGCAGCTAAAGCCACATGGCTGTCTGCCGGTTTGAAATGATCATAGTCGAAAAACGACTTGACCATTGAGGTAAACGGACTAAACTCGATATTCTTAAAATCGGGCTTCTGCTGATTATCGTCAATCTTAATCAGCTTTAATTCAGTACGGCAGCAATCGTTAGCTTTTTCACCGCTCCCGCAGGCGCAGGCTTCATCCTCCCCTATTAAGGTAAGCGAGATCCCCGACTGCTTCCCCATACAATAATGGATGCTGAAAGCAATTCCACTTGTGATGGTCAGATAGAAAACTGCTAATATGGCAACCAGTACCTTTTTCATTGCTTCTGCAAACTAGGTGTTATGGGTCAGCCTTTCAAGAAATATTTGTTAAAAATTTAAAAACTTGATTAAAATTGCCTCAGTTTCAGCAACCTGAAACCGGCGAAGGTTCCCTAGTTGACGAATCCCCAAAATATACCCAGACGAAACTGAAATCCGGGGAAAGCATATCCCGGAGCCGGTGTATTATTATTGGTGAATCCGAATTCCGGCATAAATTCTACGCTGTTCAGATTTTCTGCCCTGACATAACAGGTGAAACTTTTAATTCTGAAATGGAAAAATGCAGCTACGTCAGGAAGGTTTTCAATTCGTATCTGATCCTGAAAGTAGAATTGTCCGGTTACCGGTGAATATGCATCGGCCTTATAGGGTGTATGATAACGCATTTCCAACCCCGTACTCAAATGCAGATTCCTGAAAAAATTCCCTTCAAATGCAAACCGTTGGCGGGTAAAGATAAGCGGTAAGTTTACCGGGGCATCGCCGGTTTTCTGTTGTACCGTCAGATCAGAATACAATCTCCAGTATTTTCCGAACGAAAAGTTTTTCTGCGCTGTTATACGAAGAAAATTAAATAACGACGACTCCTGAGCCGGCTGGTACGGACCTGAAAAATATGTGTAATTACTCACCAGATAATAGTGCGCCGCCAGCTTCAGCTTCAGTAATGGTTGTTCAATCCCTCCGAACAGATGCGTGATATTTTCTTTGTTGAAGTCTGCTCCCAGCCCGGAAAAGTTGAAACTGCTGACCGGATTAAAAATGAACGAAGGAGTACGATTCAGGTTCTGAAACCCCAGTTCCAGATAACCAAGTCGCTTACTGATCATACTCTTCAGGCGTGCCAGTGCGTTGTAATCTCCTGAGTTTAATCCTGCTAAATACAATCTTCCGTTGGCTTCTATATCCCAACGCTGGTTGCGGGTTTTGTTACGGTATTCACCGTGAACAGAGATATTATAATAATGACTATTCAGCTGGTCAAATTCACCTTTCAGGTTTTGCAGAGTGGCCCCCACTTTAATGAACTGCTGTTGATTTTTGGTGTCGGGATACTGATAAATTGATATATCATTTTGAAGTTCCTTCCAACCATCTTTTATTTCGAGGGTATCTGGAACAGAAATAAACTGATAATATTCCTGATAAAAAGGGAATCCTTCCGTAGCTCTCGAATCAAAATAGCGGTAATCGTATGAGCTGTATCTAACAGTATGCTGTATGCGAAGTTTTGAATAAAAAAGCGGTATAACGGTAGTGTCATTTACCACCAGTGAATCTTTCTTTCCCCAGTCGTATTGCTGGCGAAAGAAGACCGTGAAGTTTTTGTAGAGATTGCCTGTATTCACGGAACTGGAGAATAGGCTTGAACCGTATGGAATATCGCCCCCCAGCCGTGTGGGAATATTAAACCGGTCTTTGAAGCGTGGATCATCGAGATAGGCCTGATCGGTAGCCAGCCCACCGTTTTCGCCGGATTTCAGATTATTGGCAAGCAGTATAAAATAATTGGTATAACGCCGGTCCTTCGACTGGTAAATACTGTTAAGCCGGTACGTATTATGGTTTACATTCTGGCTCTTAAAATAACCAGGACCGTTTAACATCCTGTACTGCAAAGCGAAATTCCAGTTGGGAGTAATATTCTGGGTATGCAGCACGTGTATATGTTGTTCCTGCTTACTTCCCAACAGATAGCCCAGTTCTGAATAAGGTCTTGTGGTATTGTAAAAACGGGATTCCTCTAAATTGTATTTATATATGTCGAAACTGTGAAAGCCCGGATCCCAGCCCGGCTTCCTCATCGGATCGAAAGTCAGTGAATTTGCTGCATTACCGGCATTTCCTAAAAAAGTAAAATGGGCCGGTACCGGAAATCGATTAGTAAAATCGCTTATCGATGAATCCAGCCGGTATAAACGGGTAGAATCCAGATACCGGAACGAAATTGTAATAGAATCTTCCAGCCCGGTTCTTCGTTCGAGCGAATCTCCTCCCCCCTGTCTGCCTCCGCCCATGCCGCCGAAACTACCCAGTCTTCCACCGGGAAGCGTAACGGGACGTTGCGCCAATGCATCCGCACACACCAGCGTTAACGGGATCATCAAAAGGTAAATCCATCTCTGTCTTCCTGACTTCAACATGCTCTTGTGTAATTAAGAAACGGGTAAGGTTATCCGGTTTTCCGTTTTTTCGAGAGAAATTCTTTCTATTATCCGCTTAAACAATGTTGTCAGCCGCGGCTCTGCCTCAGCTGCCGCATGTAAGACCTCTTCGTGGGTAATTATGCTGCCGCCTTCTTCCAGTACCGCAATATCGGTTACCACACTCACTGCAAATACAGTCATGCCCATATGAACTGCGGCGATAACTTCCTGAACGGTACTCATTCCCACTACATCACCACCAACCAGTTTAATCAGGCGATATTCGGCCCTTGTCTCGAAAGTCGGGCCGGTTACACCTGTATAAACACCTTCATGAAGAGTTATGTTCTCTTCTATGGCAATCTCTCTTGCCTGCCTGATGAGTTCCAGTGAGTAAGGTTGACTCATGTCTGGAAACCGGGGACCCAGCTCCTCTTCGTTGCGGCCGACCAGTGGATTCGGGGTAAAGAAACTGATATGATCTTTTATCGCCATAAGATCCCCGACCCGATGTGCGGGATTTACGGTTCCTGCCGCGTTGGAGATAAGTAGTGTCTGTACCCCGAGGAATTTCATTACCCTTACCGGAAATACCACATCTTCTACAGAGTACCCTTCATAATAATGAAATCTCCCGGCCATTGCCACAACCTGTTTCCCTCCCAGCTTGCCGAAAATCATTACTCCGCTGTGTCCATCCACCGTAGATACGGGAAAATGCGGTATATCTTCATACCTGATTTCCTTTTCTACTTCCATTTCCTTAACAAAATTTCCCAGACCGCTTCCTAAAATTATTCCCACCACGGGCACTCCGGAATAACGGGTTTGAATGTAACTGGCAGCGGCTTTAAGTTTCGTAATGATAGGGGGCATAGTAATTTTTGATGCAGGCAAAGATAGGTGCAATGAATCAAATTGTACAATCCGCTATAAACTGACCCGCTGTGCATTGGTGCATTGACATATTATTCCTTACTTTTGCGGAAATTTTCACAAAATGAATTTACACGAATACCAGGCTAAAGAATTGCTGAAAAAATTCAATGTACCTGTACAGGATGGAATTCCAGTAGATACCCCCGAAAAAGCAGAAGAAGCATATAAACAATTAAAAGTACAGTACGGCAATAGCTTTGCTGTGGTAAAGGCGCAGATTCACGCCGGTGGCCGCGGAAAAGGTAAAATCAGAGGAACAGAACAAAGAGGTGTGGCTGTTGGAAAAAATGCAGAAGAAATTCGTCAGATAGCACAGAATATCTTAGGTGGTACACTGGTTACCATTCAAACCGGTGAAGCGGGAAAACTGGTAAATAAAGTATTAATCGCACAGGATGTTTATTATCCGGGTCCTAACCCCGTAAAAGAATTTTATCTGTCTATTCTTCTCGACAGAAGTCGCGGTGAAAATGTAATCATGTACAGCACCGAAGGTGGAATGGATATCGAAGAAGTTGCACATAACACTCCTGATAAAATATTCAAGGAGTGGGTACATCCTGCAAACGGACTGCTCCCCTTCCAGGCCAGAAAAATCGCTTTTAATCTGGGTTTGAGCGGTGAAGCATTCAAGAACTGCGTGAAATTCGTAACCAATTTATATAAAGCATATACCTCTCTCGACTGCGCTATGCTCGAGATCAATCCTCTTTTCAAAACAGCTGATGAGAAAATCATCGCGGTGGATTGTAAAATGAACCTCGACGACAATGCTCTGATGCGTCATGCAGATCTGGAAGCTATGCGCGATTTATCTGAGGAAGATCCTACAGAAGTAGAAGCGGGAAAATATAACCTCAATTTCGTGAAACTCGACGGAAACGTTGGTTGTATGGTTAACGGTGCTGGTCTTGCTATGTCTACAATGGATATGATTAAGCTGAGCGGTGGTGAGCCTGCAAACTTCCTCGACGTAGGTGGTACCGCAAATGCAACTACAGTTGAAGCCGGCTTCCGTATTATTCTGAAGGACCCCAAAGTAAAAGCCATCCTGATAAACATATTCGGAGGAATTGTACGCTGCGACCGCGTAGCTCAGGGTGTAATCGATGCCTACAAATCAATCGGAAACATTGAAGTTCCAATTATCGTGCGTCTGCAGGGAACCAATGCTGAAGAAGCGAAAAAACTTATTGAAGAAAGCGGATTAAAAGTACAGTCGGCTATTCTTCTGAGTGAAGCTGCTGCATTGGTAAATAAAGCTGTCAGCTGATAGTTTTTCCTTATTTAAGCAGGTTAACCATGGCATAAAAATTTAAGCTGGTAATTCATTACCATGCTTAAACTTATGTTATGAATATCACAGAATTCCTGCAACAACAGTTAGGCTTCAGGCCTTTAAATAAGATTGACCCGAATACTCAGCAACCCGCAAAAGAAAAGCAGGATGGTTTTGAAGTAAGCGGAGCACTCGGACAGGCAGCGGTTCCGGCAGTGTTAACGGCTATGTATAAAAAGTCGCGGACTCCCGAGGGCACTGAGGAAATGATGAATTCCACAAATGCAACCAGCCTTTTGAACAGTCTTTTCAACAACAGACTGGAAGAAGTGGTAGCCCGGATAAGCGAGTTCGCGGGAGTATCCAAAGACGATGCCGTGGAAGAACTGGAAAGGATCACAGCAACTGCCCTCCTGCTGGTCAGAAAAAATACAAATGGAAAAGTTGATCACAACGCGGTCAGTTCATTTCTGAACGCGCAGAGTAGTAATATATTTCCCTATCTCCCCCCTGCACTGCATCTGGGTGAAATCCTCAAAGATGATACGGTAGACGATAACTCCAATAAAATGCAGGGTCCGATGTCAAACCTGATGCACAACCTCGAGAAAGGTTTTTCGCAGGGAAAGAAATAGTCTCCGGAGAGAAGTTTCAAGCGTAAACTATCCGCCTCCTTTTTTTGCAAAAAGTATTCGGGTAGATTTGCACAGAGCTATTTTGCAGAAAACTATTAAGCCTAATTTTCCTGAGGATGGAAATAGAACCCCTCTTCGCTTAATACAAAACTATTGGGGACATAATTAAAAAACGCTTCTGATATCATGTTAGATAATTCCTCCCGGAAATCCGGGGAAGCAGGTATTGCATGATATATTTTATTCCAGCTGAAAATTTTGTACAAAGCTATTTTGCTGATTTCCTGATGGTAAGCTTCCGTCACGTGAAATCGCCTTGCGATCTCAGTCTGATGATTAACAGTAAGATTTAACATAGGGCTCATTTTGTGGTAGAGAAAAGTACGGATACATATTTATAACGGATTGATAACCGTAAAATTGCACCCCCGGGATGCATAATACGTTAAAATGACACTCCAATTCTTCGTAAATTCGTTCCCCTGCCCAAAAGCAGCCCACGATTGTGATTACCCAGGATACTATACAGCAAATATTATCAAAAATCGATATAATTGATATCGTTGGCAATTTTGTTCATTTAAAAAAGAGAGGAACAAATTACCTGGGACTGTGTCCGTTTCACAACGAAAAAACTCCTTCGTTTACAGTTTCTCCCACTAAGGAAATCTATAAATGTTTTGGCTGTGGCAAAAGCGGAAATGCTATCAGCTTCGTTATGGAGCACGAAAAGTATTCCTACGTTGAAGCATTACGGTGGATAGCTAGTCGCTACAATATAGAGGTAGAGGAAACAGAACAAAGTCCGGAACGAAAACTACAGCAGCAAACCGCCGATAGTTTATATATCATCAACTCCTTTGCACAAAAGTTTTTCACAGAAACACTATTAAACACGGAGGAGGGTACTGATATCGCAATGAGTTATCTCAGAGAAAGAGGATTTAGTGAGGAAATAATCAGAAAGTTTCAGCTGGGCTATAACCCCGACCAGCGAAAAGCTTTTGCCACCGAAGCAGTGAAGAACCAATTCAATCCGGAACTGTTACAGAAAGCCGGACTTATAGTCATCAGAAATGATGAACCATACGATAATTATCGCGGTAGAATAATTTTTCCGATTCATAATCATAGCGGAAAAGTTCAGGGATTCGGAGCACGTATTATTAGGAGCAACGATAAAGCACCCAAGTATATTAATACTCCGGAAAATGAAATTTATGTAAAGAGTAAAATTCTTTACGGCTCTTATTTCGCGCGTCAGGCTATTGATAAGCAGGATGAATGTTTACTGGTTGAAGGTTATACTGATGTTATTTCCCTGCATCAGGCAGGTATTGAAAATGTAGTAGCCAGCGGAGGAACCTCACTCACCGTTGATCAACTCCGACTGGTCAAAAAATACACGGATAATCTTACCATTATTTATGATGGGGATGCGGCCGGAGTAAAAGCCGCGCTTCGGGGGCTGGACATGGCGCTGGAAGAGGGTTTAAATGTAAAGCTCGTTCTGATTCCTGACAATGAAGACCCGGATAGCTATGTAAAAAAAGTCGGAGCAAATGCGTTCCGGGAATTTATTGCGACGAACAGAAAGGACTTTATACTATTTCAACTTGAAGTAGCACTTAAAGATGCAGCAGGTGATTCAGCACGGAAGTCTGCAGTTGTAAATCAGATAGCCGAAACGATTTCACGGATTAATAAGGCGGAAGACTTCACCCGCCAGCAGGATTATATCAGGCAGTGTGCGGAGATACTAAAGATTGATGAAGAGGGCCTGAATACCCTGGTCAATAAATACATACGTGAAAAAGTTTCCAAACAGGAAAAAGCCCTGGCTGCCGGTTCGGCCCGGCCAGGCCCAGGGTATGATGCTCCTGAATATGATGAGGAGTCGTTTAATCTTTTATTCAAAGACGAACTTCAGGAAAGAGCTGCAGTCAGATGTCTGCTCGAATTTGGCTTGAAAGAATGGAATGCAGAACAAACCATTGCGGACTATTTTTTCTCGGAGCATATCGATGAAGATCTGTTCGACAATAAAGTACTCGCACGGATTATTCAACTTTATAAAACATGGTATGAAGAAGGTCTCGAGCCGGGCCCCAGGAATTTCCTTTACCATGACGACTCTGAAATTAACGCGTTGGTAGTAAGCATCATGGAATTCCCTTACGAATTAAGCGAGAAATGGAAAACGGTTTTTGAAATGCCGGTTCCCAGCAGGGAGGATGTCTATAAAGAAGAAACTTTTTCTTCAATCAACTATCTCAAACTGCGTAAAATCAGAAGACTGATTGCACAGAATCAGGCAGATCTGGAGAAATCTACTGATCCGGAAGAATTACTCACCCTGCTAC
>DATCKB010000349.1:0-2011 GCA_036562505.1 Parasegetibacter sp.
CCATATTATGGAGCCATTCTGCTTCAGAAAAATAATGAATGGGCAAATCATGGCGTATTCCGATATTTTTAGGTTTGTTAAAAACTATGAACTGCTAATTAAAAAGGAGGGTGCAGGCATGAACAAGGAGCAGGTTGATATTGCTGTAAATCTAGGAAAACAGATAGCGGGGTCTGTGATACCCAAACCTGATTCCGAAGAAAAGAGAGACAGGGGCGCAACGGAAGCCGCTATAAAGAAAATTAAAGGTGATCTGTTTGTCCTGAGAAAAACCAGAACACCTGCGGACTTTCTCAATCAGCTTAACAACATGATGTTCCGCTATGGCATTGTTGTATCTGGCAAACTGCTCGATGGTGTGTTGGAAGATGTTAAATTTGAAGAATTCAGGGCCTACTGCATCATGGGTGCGCTGCAGGTCATCAATGCGGTAAATAATAGTTTAAAGGGGGATAAATGAAGATGAATGCTAAGGCATTAACGATTACTTATCTTACATGGGCTTCGTATGCATCCTTAAACGGAGCTGACAAGGAAGCAGACAATATTGTCAGCATTAAGAAGATCGAGAAGAATGACGGCAAAGAATACCCCTACTGTTCTTCGCAGGCCGTTAGAAGAGCACTAAGAGAGCAACTGGCTGTCCTTGGCTGGGAACTTTCAGAAACTTCTGAGGCAAAGCAGAAGAAGGGAGCCGCATCCACTCAATGCAATCCACAGGAATTTATAGACGATGACCTGTTTGGATTTATGCAGGCTGATGCTGAAACGATAAAAAGAACAGCTCCGCTTCGCGTGTCGCCTCTGATTTCGCTTGATCCCTATAGAGGCGAGATGGACTTCGGCACGAACTATATGTCTGTAAAAACAGGCGGTAATCCGAATATCTTCGAAACAGAAATCCATTCGGGTTACTATGTTGGTACTATTATGCTTGAATTGGACAGAGTGGGAGAAAAATCACCCGGTGACAAGTATGATTTGAAATTGACCAATGAAGAGAAATACAAACGTACAGCTGCTTTGTGCGATGCCATTCAGAATTTGTGGACGGTAGGAAGGCAGAGCCGCTTTTTAACTGATATGTCGCCAAAGTTTGTATGCGCCGCGCTGCTGAAAGTGAAAAATCCGATTTTCCTTGAGAGCATTAAAATGAACTCCAAAGGAACAGTTGATGATAAATTGATTGAAAGCACTCTATCCGATTATTCCTCTCAGATCATTGAGTATGTCATCGGGGAGCGTAAGGGATTCTTTGCCCAGGACAACAACCAGTATGTTTCATTGGGAGAATGCTTCGAAAAAATCAAAGGATGGCTTAAAAACGTTTACGGCCTGTAATAAATGAGGTGTAAAAATGAAAGGTTTGAGGATAGATCTTTTTGCACCTTTTGTATCATTCAGAGATCCCGGTGCACAGCTCTATCATGATACACTGCCTCTTCCTCCGCCGACCACTCTGCTTGGAATAGCGGGGGCGGCGCTGGGAAAGAGCTTTGAAGAAGCGCTTTCATGGGCGAAATCTGTAGAATTGCATGTGGGATGCGCTGGGATCTCTGGCGGAAAGGGCAAGGATCTTTGGAACTACATTAAAATTAAAGCGGATAAAAAGGCAGATGAACTTACCCATGCCGTACTTCTTCGGACATTTTTGTCTGATTTGAAGCTGAGCGCATTTTATGCCAGCAAGACGGATGAGGCGATAGAGGCTCTTTATGATGCATTTAAGTGTCCTTGTTATGCTATAACACTTGGAACCAGCGATGATCTGGCCAAGATAATCGGCATCACATATTTTGACGATGTTACAATGAAAAACGATTTTGATCTAAGTAATACATGGGTATGCGGGGATTATTCCAGAACGTTTAAATTCAACTGGAAAAAAATAGAATCCATTCCCATACCTCAAACCTTAAGGCCGCCGATAGTAAAAAATCTTCCTGTTGATTTTGATATAGGCAGCGATGGTACACGAAAAGCTTCCAGATTTGTAACCCTGACATTTTTA
>DATCKB010000352.1:0-3325 GCA_036562505.1 Parasegetibacter sp.
CATCAGATGAGTTTGTACGATTACTTGTTGGTCGTTTTTTCGAAAAACCTTTAACTGCCAATCGCTTACAGTCATTCAAAGAATATGCCCGTATGGCGGTTTCCAGTTCCATTAACGAATCTATTCATCATCGTCTCAAAAGTGCACTTCATATCAATGAAGCCATTCCGGCGAAGGAGAATGCGACGGTTGACCCGGTTGATGAAAATGCAGACGGACCCAAATTGTTTACCACGGATGAGGAAATTGAAGGTTCACAAATTGTAAAAGCTATTCTCCGGGAGGTATTGCCGGCAAATCGTATAGCATTTCGCGATACCCAGTCCTATTTCGGCATTCTGTTGGATGATAACAATCGAAAACCATTGTGCAGACTGCACTTCAACTCGTCTAACAAGTATATTGAATTGTTTCATAACGGAAAGGAAAACGGAGAGAAGAAATTGCTCGCATCATTAGATGATCTCTATAAGTACAAAAAGGAATTGTTGGCTACCGTAGAAAATTACAAATGAAAAGGCTGAAAAAATTATGGCTGAGGATTCGAGTATTCTTCCGTTTGATTTTCCATTTCAGAAAACCCGCTTTTGAACAGCTTGAAATCAGCGACTGGCTTTTTGAACAGAAGCCTTTATTGGTGATTAAGTGGGAGAGTGGGCGGCGATACATGATCACCGTTAAAGAGGCAAAGTTAAGTTCGGATCAGCGTTCCGGTTTTCAGATTTTGCGATTGGGGAAATCTGCCGAACAGGTCACCGTCGTACTTCGTTCCGGATGGCGAAAATCTGTTTTTGTTTACCCATTGAAAAAACTGATCCTATCTGAAGAACTGGTCTCTGGTTTCTTACGTGATGCTTCGGAGTACCAATGGCCAGCAGTACATCCCTTTCGGGCGGCCACGCATCGCTTTGAAGCGACTGTGAACGCGAAAATAGAAACCCGGTTGCCCCAGGCCTTACCCGGGCACCGATTGTGCAACTACCAAACTGATATTCCTACGATTACGGTAACCCCGTTTCAATACTCCTCCAACCTAAACCAACTGGTATATGATGCAACGTGATTATTATGCCGCTCCAACATCCACCCCACTGATGCGGTTGTTCTGGAAGGCTGCCGGCGCCGACCGGTATATTCTGGAACGAAGCACCTACAGCGATAAGATTAAGTATCTCTGTCTGGGTGGTATTATCCTCGCAACCGGACTCATGGCCGCCCTGGCAGGAGGCTATGCTTTTTACACCATCTTTGAGCCCCGCGGCAATGCGCTGAACTCCTTTCAGACTGCCAAGGATATTGCCGGTACCTATGATCAGATCGATATTCCCACCATGTTCAAGGCTATTGTATTCGGCCTGATATGGGGATTGATCATCTTCAATATCGACCGATTTATAGTAACCAGTACCGGTAAGGGCGATGGCACGGAAAATATCACCCGTAAGGAACTGGTGGGAGCCTTGCCCCGCCTGATTATGGGCGCGGTAATAGCGCTCACCATTTCAAAGCCGGTGGAGATCCGTATGTTCAAAACCGAGATCGACGTGAAACTGCATGAGAAGCAGATGGAACAACAGCAGGCATATAAGGCGAGGACGGATGCGTTATATGATTCGGAAATTGCTGTAAAAAATGAGGAAATAAAGAAGTTTGAGGAGGGGATTTCGCAAAAAATAATTAGACATGCAGATCTCGAAAAGCAGTATGTCGAAGAAGTAAGAAAAGTAAAAGAAGGGCCGCGGGCATTGGCCATTAAGGCACAGATGCTTCGTGTGGAAGAAGAGATTAAAAATGCTCAACTGGATCCTGAGTATGTCCGACTGAAACAAGAACGAGACGCTCTCTCAAAACGCCGCGAAGCGGATCTTCAAAATAGTGAGAAAGTGGCCTCGGGCCTGGACGGCCTGCTCGAGCGGATCAAAATCGCGCACGAAATTTCCGGTTGGGTCATCTCCACCTTCATTACCCTGCTCTTTATGGTGATCGAGCTGACACCCATCTTTTTCAAACTCATGCTGATCAGGAGTCCGTATGACTATATGGAGGAGAATATCAAGGAGCTGATCAAAGCTGAAAACGGAATAGAAGTAAAAGCCAATTACTATCAGGATAAAGAAGGTTACGAGCGCGATCTGGTGATCAATCACCAGGTGATCCGCTTGCTGAAGGAACGCATCCAGCTGCTGGAAACTCAGTCGGCCTTAAGCGAAGAAGCCATCCGGTCGTGGAAAGAACAGAAGATCAATGAGGTGAGATCCAATCCGGCCGATTACATCAAAGAACATCGCAGTTAAAACCATGGCTGGATTAAGGGCTGAGAAACGGTTTTCATTTTTCCTGGTCAGATTGCTGGGAGGCGACCACCGTCTGATGGGGCAATCCGGCGCGCTGGTGGTTCACCGCTACTGCGCGGCCTCCATAGCACTGCTTGTAGTGACGCTGATTAGTATTTTTTCCGTGTACTACGGAACTGAGTTGCTGTTTCATTTCTGGCAGTTTGAAATCCTGCTGGCGGTATTTATATCCGGACTCTTCGGGTGTATTTATATCTTTCTCATCACCACCTTGTCGCGCGTGACGAAACAATCCCGATTGTTTACACTGTCCAATTGTATTCGTTTTGGATTTCTTGCCTTTATGGCCTTTCTGATTTCAAAGCCTATAGAAGTATTTGTTTTTTCAGGGGAACTGGATCAGAAGGTTGCCTACCACCGCGATACACTTTACCAAAGTTATGCGAACCGGATTCAGCTTCAGGTACAAAAAGAAATTGATGCGTATAAAACCCGGATCGATTCCATTCAGGCACAACAGGCATCTTATTTTATTGCAGAAAGGCAACAGGAACTGGATGGATTAATCGCCTCATTGGATTCACTTCAAGGCACACTCAGACAGAATATGGAATTGGCAGCAACGCGTATAAACAATTCAGATTTTCTGTTGTTCCGGATTCAGGAAGTAGTGCAAAAGCCATGGTCCTGGGTGATAAATACCATTGTTCTTCTGTTGTTTTTCCTGCCGGGCATCTTTATTTATTCCATTCCCCATGATCATCCTTATTACGATTATAAGGCTGAACACGAAAAGAAGATGGTATTGGATGCCTATCAAAAATTTGTGGAACAGTACCGGCAGATATTCCTGGAGAAATGGGGAGCTGTCACCGATGTCTACACCGTATTCACCGATCAGCCATTTAATACAGAACGCATCAGTAAACAGCCTGCCTTGTCCAGCGATGATTTCATAGCCCGCTATCTGCGTTAATATGGATTTCAAAAAAGACTACTATGCCATATTGGGGATAACCCGGAATTCTTCA
>DATCKB010000370.1:0-10433 GCA_036562505.1 Parasegetibacter sp.
GCCTTATGCCGATAAATTAAACAGAAAACTGATCAGCTCCCCTTATGTGGAAAATCTGGATCAGGATTTGTTTTTTACTTATCTGCGTGCCGTTAAGAAACAGATCGAGTTATTCAGAGAGGAAAATATTCCTTTGCAGGCTGAACTGAGTGTGATGCAGCAGCAATATGGTCAAATTGCCGGAAAAATGCTGGTTGAGATCGACGGAAAAGAATATACTCTTCAGCAGGCTGCAAAGTTTCTGGAAAATCCCGACCGCAGTCTGCGCGAAACCGTTTATCGCAAGATTAACGGGCGCCGTCTGGAGGATAAAGATCAACTTAACGACCTTTACACCCAGCTTATTCAAAAACGCCATCAGGTAGCTTTGAATGCTGGCTTTGAAAATTTCCGCGACTATAAATTTGCTGAACTCGGCCGTTTCGATTATACGAAAGAAGACTGTTTCCTTTTTCATAATGCCGTGAAACAACATATTGTTCCATTGGTAAATAAAATGATGGAAAGGAAGAAATCAGAGCTGGGTCTCGATGATCTTCGTCCATGGGACACAGAAGCCGAACCGGAAGGTGTTAATCCACTTCGCCCCTTTAAAACGGGCGACGAATTGCTCCGGAAATCTATCAACTGCTTTAACCGTCTTAACCCATTTTTTGGCAGCTGTTTAAAAACTATGGAAAAAATGGGGCATTTCGACCTGGAAAGCAGACAGGGGAAAGCTCCCGGAGGATACAATTGTCCGCTTGCTGAAAGCGGCGCGCCCTTCATTTTTATGAATGCAGCCGGACAAATGCATGATGTTACAACCATGGTACATGAAGGCGGACATGCTATCCATTCTTTCCTCGCTCATGAACTGGAACTCAGCGCATTCAAGGAATATCCGATGGAAGTAGCTGAACTGGCCAGTATGTCTATGGAACTGTTCAGTATGGAATACTGGGATGAATTCTTTGATAATAAAGAAGATCTGAGAAGAGCCAGAATTAAACAACTGGAAAGGTCTATTTCCGTATTTCCCTGGATTGCTATTATAGATAAGTTCCAGCATTGGGTTTACGAAAATCCCAATCATTCCATCGAAGAAAGAGTGCAGAAATGGCTGGAAATTTCGAAGGAGTTTTCATCAAATGTGATTAACCACGAGGGTCTGGAAGATTTCCGTTCTTATAGCTGGCAGAAACAACTTCATCTATACGAAGTCCCTTTCTATTATATTGAATACGGAATTGCTCAGTTGGGTGCAATCGGCATGTGGAAACAGTTCAAAAACAATAAAGAACAGGCACTCACTAATTACATAAATGCACTCTCACTGGGGGGAACAAAAACCTTGATTCAGCTTTACGAAACGGCCGGAATCCGATTTGATTTATCGCCCGAATACATCGGATCCCTGGCATCATTTGTACAATCTGAACTGGAACAACTCTATCAGAATTAAGCACCAAATAAAACTTATCAAAAGTGGACAATTAAATATTCAAATTCTTTTGAATATTGAAATGTAAACTTATATTTGCGTTGCAATTAATATGAATACAGAGTGCGGTAAGCACTTTCACATAGCTACTAATCAGAGCCTTAGCAACAAGTCCGGATGTTTCTACATCAGGGCTTACTTTTTTTTAGGCCTGCAGTAGGTTTTTTCCCGGAAAAAATCAGCAGGTACTATTCTACTGTACGCATGTCGCGCCTTTGTATGCTTCGTATTACTCGTGGGGAAAAAATCAATTATTCGACTATACGCAGTTTAGCGTAATTCAGCATTATTTTCTTTTCGCCGTTATTTTCAAACTGAATTGTTGCAACAGGGTTATGGGCGGATCCTTCCATCTTGCTAACTATTCCAAATCCGAATTTCTGATGTTCTACACGTTGACCTTCCTGTAAACCACTGGTATCGCTGGGAACAAAATCCGGGGCCGGAACATGTTCAACCACTTTGGGTTTTGATGGTGGTGGCATATAACCCGGAGACGATGGTTTGGTCTTCGGAGGCGGACCATAGCGTCTTTCAACCTGTTGAATTTCATTGTTACCGAATCCACCACGCATTCTCTCGTAAGCTGAACCCTGACCAAAACCGGAAAACTGATTTCTCATTCCCCCACCAGCATAGGTTCTGTCGAGATAATTTTCAGGTATTTCGTCGAGAAAACGGCTTGGATCGTTTCGAACCAACTGACCGAATTTATATCGGGTATTAGCGTATGTAATCCAGAGTTTTTGCTTTGCGCGGGTGATAGCCACATAAAATAATCTTCTCTCTTCTTCCAGCTCTTCACGAGTATTTATCGACATAGCACTGGGAAACAATGTTTCTTCAAGACCAACTGAAAATACTACCGGAAATTCCAGGCCCTTGGCAGCATGAATGGTCATCAGCTTTACCACGTCGGCATTATCATCTGCATCGTCAGCATCAGTCAACAATGTGATCTGTTGTAAATACGTGCCCAGATCTTTCTCACCTAGTTCACCATCCTCATTGGAAGGGGATTCTGTAAACTCTTTTATTGAGTTAAGCAATTCCTGAACGTTTTCATATTTCGCCAGCCCTTCAGTAGTCTTGTCGTTGAATAACTCTCTTACTAAATAAGTGCGCTTGCCTACCTCAACCGCAATCTCATAAGCATTCGAAGTTTTCAGCATGGTCTGAAAAAATTTGATCATGGTGACAAAGTTCTCAAGAGCTTCAAGTGTAGCGGCTTTAAACCCGAATTCATTTGCCCGACATAGCGCTTCCCACATCGAGATTTCATGCTGATTGGCTAATACCAGTAACTTCTCTACAGTAGTTTTTCCAATTCCCCTGGTTGGATAATTGATAATACGTTTTAATGCCTCTTCGTCATTTGGGTTGACGGTCAGTCGCAGATAAGCCACAAAATCTTTGATTTCCTTTCTTTGATAGAAAGAAATGCCACCAAATATTTTGTAAGGTATCGCCATTCTGCGCAAACTTTCTTCAAATGCACGGCTCTGAGCATTAGTACGATAAAGGATGGCAAAATCACGGTTGTTAAAATGATTTCTGAGTTTCTGCTCCTTAATTGTATCCGCAACAAACTTTCCTTCCTCATTATCACTCATGGTTCTCACCAATCTGATTTTTTCTCCCTGCTCGTTGCTCGTCCACAAATTCTTCTGAATCTGTCCCTTATTATTACTGATTACTTCATTTGCTACATTCAGAATTGACTGTGTACTGCGGTAATTCTGTTCAAGTTTTACCACCCTCACATCCTCATAGTCTTTCTGAAACTGCAGAATATTTTCGATAGTTGCGCCACGGAATGAGTAAATACTTTGTGCGTCGTCGCCTACCACACAGATATTTTCATGAGCGGCTGCCAATAATTTGATAATTGCGTACTGGGCATGGTTGGTATCCTGATACTCATCAACCATGATATATTTGAACTTATGCTGGTATTTGTGAAGGGCATCAGGATGATTCTGAAGCAATTCATACATCTTCAGGAGCAAATCATCAAAATCCATCGCCCCGTTTTTGAAACATCTTTTTACATAGGCAGCGTAAATACTGCCGATTGCAGGACGATTCGACCGCATATCTTCCTGTTGCAGGTAGTAGTCGTTCTGATACTCTTCCGGACCTACCATGGCATTTTTCGCTGCAGAAATGCGGTTATGTACTACGTTAGGTTTGTATAACTTGTCATCAAGATTCATTTCATTGATGACAGTTTTTAAAACACTTCTTGAGTCGTCGGTGTCATAAATGGTAAAACTTCTCGGGTAACCCAAACGGTCGGCTTCCGCACGAAGAATTCGCGCGAACACACTGTGAAAAGTACCTATATATAAATTCCTTGCTTCGTTATTGCCGAGGATATGTGTAATCCGCTCTTTCATTTCTGCAGCAGCCTTGTTAGTAAAGGTCAGCGCAAGGATATTGAAAGCATCCACACCTTCATGCATAAGATGGGCTATACGGGTTGTCAGCACTTTTGTCTTTCCGCTTCCCGCACCTGCTACAATCATCAGTGGTCCGTCTTTATGCAGTACTGCCTCTCTCTGCTGTTCGTTCAGTCCGTTTAAATATTGCATGCATGCAATTTACATTATGCATGCACACCTTCCGTTATTTCTTCGAGAAGTTTTTTGTTAAACGCGGGCAGATCTTCCGGACTTCTGCTGGTTACCAGTCCGTTATCCACAATCACTTCTTTATCTTCCCAGTTTACACCAGCATTTATCAGATCTGTTTTAACAGATTTATAAGAGGTCATGTTTCTGCCTTTCAGCATACCAGTTTCAATGAGTAACTGTGGACCATGACAAATCGCACCAAGAGGTTTATTCGCCTGCAGAAAATGTTTCACAAATTCCACACAATCTTTATTGGCCCGCATCTTGTCTGGGTTAATCACACCGCCCGGTATCAACAATGCATCATAGTCGTCTGGAGAGGTAGAAGCAAGCTCTTTATCAACTGAAACTTCAATGGACCAATTTCCTCCTTTCCACGCTTTTACTTTTCCCTTCACAGGAGATACAATATCCACGGTTGCACCAGCTTCTTCCAGAGCTTGCTTCGGACTCATCAATTCAGACTCTTCAAATCCGTTTTCGGTGAGGATTGCAACTCTTTTTCCAGTTAAATCTGCCATATTATTATAATTTTGTAAGAGTGAAAAAATTGAACAGATTATAAGTTGCAAAAATCAAACCTCCGACCAACTAAAGAACAGGCTTTGCAAAAACTCCGGCATTACTGCGCTTACCAGGAAAGATGTCATAGTGAAGTCAAAGAAAAACTCTACAGTTTCGGCCTTAGGAAACAGGAGATTGATGAAATCATTGCAGACCTTATCGAAGAAAACTACCTCAACGAAGAGAGATTCGCTATTCAATTCGCAGGTGGTAAATTCCGGATGAAAAAATGGGGACGTGTAAAAATCAAACACGAACTCAAAGCCCGGCAAGTTAGCGAGTACTGCATGAAAAAAGCACTGAAGGAGATACCGGAAGAAGATTATTACCAGACACTGCTCGAACTTGCTGAAGCCAGATGGCAGAAACAAAAACACCTTAAAAATGTTTTTGCCCGGTTAAAAAATACCCGGGATTATCTTATACAAAAAGGTTATGAAATTTCGCTGATCCAGGATGTAATTAAGGAAGTCCGAGGAAAGAATAGCGACTAAATCTTAACTTCGGGCCGAGTCACCGAGAACTTACAATACCTTAAGCGTCCAAAACTCCAACATGTCACCTTTAACTATCAGCTTACTGCAGCAGGACCTTTTCTGGGAAGATAAAACAGCCAATCTCAATTCCTTTGAGAAAGCGCTTCAACAGATTCCTTCAGGTACTCATCTGGTTGTTCTCCCCGAAATGTTTAACACAGGGTTCAGCATGAATGCTGATGCTCTCGCAGAAAAAATGGATGGCCCGTCTGTAGACTGGATGAAAAATATAGCCTTGAAAAAACGCATCATTCTTACCGGAAGCCTGATGATAAGAGAGGAAGGGAAATATTATAACCGGTTAATCTGGATGCTTCCCAATGGTCAGTTTGCTTACTACGACAAGCGTCATTGTTTCGGATACGCCGGGGAAGATAAAATATTTACTCCGGGGAAAAAAAGGTTGATTGCTTCAGTAAATGGTTGGAAAATCTGCCTGATGGTATGTTACGACCTTCGTTTTCCGGTTTGGTCACGTAATCGGTTTTCTGAAGACGAATTAACTCCTGAATACGATTTACTTGTGTATGTTGCTAACTGGCCGGAGAAAAGAATTCACGCATGGAATACGTTACTGCAAGCGCGTGCGATCGAAAACCAATGTTTCGTAGCTGGTGTGAACCGCACTGGAATTGATGGTAATGGTATATACTACAACGGATCTTCCATGCTGATAAATCCTGCAGGAGAAATTTTATATCACAAATGTGACACACCGGATATCTTTACCACTACTCTTCTGCCTGAACAAATTACTGAATGGCGATTCCGTTATCCGTTTCTGAAAGATCAGGATCATTTTCTAATTGAAGCATAAAGCGCCTGATTTCAATAATTAAATCACTTCAAGTGGAATAAATTAAAAGCGTTGTCGCAATTATTGACCGCCTGCCTGATTATTGCCCGATTGAATCAGATCCAGTACCTTTTTTATTTTCAGATCTTCTCCGGAGCGGATGCTTTCAACAGTAGGTTTTACTTCAATATCCGGAAAGATTCCCCTTCCGCTTTTCCCATCCTTTGGATTAATAATCATTCTGAATAATGGTAAGCTTATTCTGACTTTTGTTTTTGGTAAAATCAGATCGGGAATCAGCATACCATTGTTTCCATAAGCAGTTCCACCGGTTTCCTCGCCAACTAGTGTAAAATTGTCCTGGTTTTTAAGGGTGGTTATGAATAAAACCGCCGCAGAAAATGTTTGGCCGCTGCTGACAGCATAGATATTCTTTCCGAAATGATTTTTCTTTTTCGGTTTAAACCAGCGATCTTCAAAATATGTAAAATGGAACTGACCGTCCTTTTTCTTTCTTGTAGAAATGATCATGTAAATATCATTTAACCTGCCCGAATGAATATGTTTGGAATAAGGCAGACTCCTGACTATCGATGTAACGGTATCGGCCACACGAAAAGATGAATCAGCCAGATATTTAGCGAGAAGAATATAATTCCGGATGTTTCCACCACCGTTATCCCGCAGGTCGATTACCACATTATCTATTCCTTCTTTTGCGATCCTTCGGAAACTCTGCCTGTAAAATTTTTTCAGTTTAAACCCGTTTGAAAAAGTATTTAGTCGGATTACGGCCAGATTCAGACTGGTATCAATATCCATATCTCTTGCCGAAGCCAGTTTGTCTTTCCGGGTCAGCTTCTTTTTTTTCTTTACTCTGACTCCGTCCGGTAATTTTTTCTTTTTATCCATAGTATCAGCCAGCGGGAAATACGCTGAAATAACTGTATCTCTTACTTCACCCTCTTCGCTTAAATATCTAATGCTATACTTTTCTGAAATTCCAAAGATGTTCCGGTAGTATGCTGGAAAATTATACGTCAAACGGATTTCATTTACCCCCATTGAATAACCATCAGTAGGCATAAACTGGTATAACGATTGTATAATCTGTTTTACCGGCATTCCATCGATCGCCTTAATGATTGTTCCTCTTGTAATGAAAGAATCCTTTCTGCTGGTATTATGATAGACTACCATGGTGTCACCCCAAACCCTCGAGTATAGAGGAAACTGCGGAAATGGAACCGGATGCATTCTTTTGAACGAATTCGACGGTTTAACCGCTGTGTGGCCGCACCGGATTTTGGATATTACAAACGACAAGAGGTTTCTGAACTGTATTTCATTCATTGAATCAGTTATATTATTATATACCTGATCGAAATAATGATTCATTTCTAATTTGGGCGTGTAAAGGTATAAGCTGGGATGTGCTTTCTCAAGAACCTCCCGCATAAGCTGAAAATCCTGCCGCAATTCCTCAGGAGCATATTTCTTCAGAATATAAGGAAGATGATTTTGGGAATATGCGAAACCTTGTATAAATAGTAATAAACCCGCTAACAATAATTCTTTTCGTCGCCGGAAAGAAAACCCGTATAAAAACTCGTGATAAAGTGCACGCAGGTACGAAAAGGCAAACTGATTTTTATCCTCTGTTAGAGTTGGCATGTTGATGAGTTACTTGAAAGCATTCCATCCCTGAGCAACCAGTGCGTGCTTATTTCCACCACGCGTTATAATCGTTGCTCCCTGATCTGCATCAGTCATGTAGCCGATAACACTGATTGATTCATTGGTTACCATCTTATCATAGTCATCCTGAGAAATGGTAAAAACCAATTCATAATCTTCGCCTCCGCTGAGAGCACATGCTGTTGGATCAAGTTCCAGTTTGTACGCAAAATGGCGCGCATCTTCATGAACCGGAATTTTCTCTTCATAAATTACACAACCCAGAGAACTTTGTTTACAGATATGCAGCAACTCACTGCTTAAACCGTCACTCACATCCATCATCGCAGTCGGCATGATTTCTTTTTCGGCAAAGAATTCGATTATGTCTTTTCGTGCTTCAGGTTTAAGAATTCTTCCAACTATATAAGTCTGTTGTTCCAGATCGGGCTGTACACCGGGGTTTTCCAGAAAAATTCTCTTTTCTCTTTCCAACAGGGTGAGTCCGAGAAATGCACCACCCAAATCACCGGTCACGCAAACGAGATCACCTTTCCTGGCGGTACTTCTTTTCACATAGTTATCCGGTGCCACTTCTCCTACTGCAGTTACACTAATAATAAATCCTTTTTGTGAAGAACTGGTATCTCCCCCAACTAAATCCACCCCGTATTTTTCGCAGGCTGCGTAGACGCCCTCGTAAAACTCATCGAGGGCTTCCAGGCTAACCTTATTACTAACGGCTATGCTTACCGTAATTTGAGCAGGACTGGCATTCATAGCGTATATATCACTCAGGTTAACCACTACTGATTTATACCCCAGATGCTTTAAGGGTGTGTACATCAGATCGAAATGTACATTTTCTATCAGCAAATCGGTTGTCACCACTATTTGTTTACCGAAATGATCAAGGACTGCAGCGTCATCTCCCACGCCCACAATTGTTGAGGCATTGCGGATTTCGTTGTTTTTTGTCAGATGATCTATCAATCCGAACTCACCTAATTCAGCTATTTCAGTTCTTTCGTTGTTCATTATTTTTATTTTTCTGAGAATGATACGTCGTTGTCTTGTTTTGCAAGTCCCCTCGCGAATTTCACACTTATTGAGTACTATCTAAATTAAAACGCAAGGGGCTTTCCCTGAAGATATCCCAGCAACTCCGCATGTATTTTACCGTTAGTTGCCACTATACCCGGTTGATAGGGGCTATACCTTCCGCCTTTTAAATCGGTCACCATTCCGCCTGCTTCCTCTACAATAAGAAATCCGGCTGCACTATCCCAGGCTTTCAGTTCATGTTCGTAGAAAGCGTCGAAGCGCCCTGCGGCAACCCAGCAAAGATCGATAGCCGCAGATCCCAGCCGCCGTACCGGTATACCCTTTCTCACAAATTTATCAAACATCTGAAGCGGTCCGTTCGGGGTGTCAAGGTAAGTGTAGGGAAAACCTGTGACCAAACAGGAACTACGCACCTCATTTTTTGTACTTACCGAAATCTTCTTTTCATTTAACGTGGCTCCGAAACCCTTCTGGGCAAAGAAAAATTCGTTCAGAAAAGGATTATAAACAGCGCCCATTATCATTTCTCCCTCTTTTTCCAATCCGATACTCACACAGCAAATCGGAATTCCATTTGCATAATTAACCGTGCCATCTATAGGGTCGATAATCCATTTATAGGTAGAATCCTGCACTAACTCTCCCGATTCTTCGGTCAGAATATAGTGACCGGGGTAGTCTTTGCGGATAATATCCATAATGATTTTTTCCGAAGCGTGATCTACTTCCGTTACCAGATTATTGATGCCTTCTTTATTCGAAACTTTAAAATTCGTGTCGAACGACTCTTTCAGCACTTTTGCAGCCTCTCGCGTGGCCTTTATTAATGTAGTTTTCAGCATATATACAAAGATAAAGTGTTGCCTTCAATGCATTGATTTTAAAAAAGACATTCGAAAAATGAATTCGGAACGACATATAAAAAGGTCATTAAAAGAGCTTGACAGACCCCTGAAACTCAAAAATTCGATTTTCGTGTACATATATAAACGAATTTTGACTTCAATTTTTTTACCACGGGCAAAATTTCGTATTTCGCGGTAGAATCACTTTAAATCAAAACGCATAGCATTGCAGGTTTCGGTTATTATTGTTAATTACAACGTTCAGTATTTCCTTGAACAGTGCCTGTATGCGCTCACACGGGCTGTTAAGAACATTGATGCCGAAATTATTGTGGTGGATAATTGCTCTACCGACAATAGTCTGAAATGGCTACCCCAAAAATTTCCGGGGGTGAAATTTATAGCCTCCCCTGAAAACCTGGGTTTTGCCAAAGCCAACAATCTAGGCCTGACCTATGCTGCCGGAGAATTTATCCTCTTTCTGAACCCTGATACGTTGGTTGGAGAAAACAGTATACAAAGCGTTATAGCTGCCATGCAGAAAGATGAACGAATCGGCGCAGCCGGAATCAAAATGCTGGATGGAAGCGGAAATTTCTTAAAAGAGTCGAAAAGAGCTTTTCCCTCTCCGTTAACTTCGCTGTTTAAGCTATCCGGGCTCGCAGCTTTGTTTCCGCGCTCACCGCTGTTCGCGCGATATTACCTCGGACATCTGGATGACAATACTAGTCATGAAGTTGATGTACTGGCCGGCGCGTTTATGATGGTTAAGCGCCATGTGTTGGAGGAAGTCGGAAGTTTTGACGAGCAGTTTTTTATGTATGGCGAAGA
>DATCKB010000372.1:0-2446 GCA_036562505.1 Parasegetibacter sp.
ATTTCCGCCTGGTTGAGTCGGATTACTGTTTAGTGGGATTGAGAAGCGGACGACAATTCAGGATGGGAGATAAGGTTACCGTGAGGATTGTAGCTGCCAACCTCGAAAAGCGGCAGCTCGATTACGAATGGGTAATTACTACTGCTATTAAAGAAGAAAAATCTTCCGGCGCTGAGAAAAAGAAAAAAATCACGATTAAAAAGTCCGCACCAAAATCGGCCAAAAGAAAAAAGAAATAATCCGGTTAAAACAGAACTTTGATCATGCATTCATTTGATGAACTCTCGTTACAGTTTACCTCTCATTTTGAAAAAGTAAAATTTTCATCGGAACCGGCAAGTCTTTATGATGCAACAAACTATTTTCTGGGGATAGGAGGGAAACGGGTGCGCCCTGTTTTGTGTATGATGGGAAATGAACTCTTTGATGAGATCAATCCTTCTGCAGTCAATCTTGGAATAGCAATAGAATTGTTTCACAATTTCACCCTGGTTCATGATGATATCATGGACAAAGCTCCTCTGCGGAGAGGTTTGCCTACACTTCATGCAAAATATGGCGAAAGTACCGCACTGCTTTCCGGTGATGTGATTCTGGTTGAAGCTTATGAATACCTGAACAAGATTGAATCTACTTTCCTGCACCGGGTGCTGCACCTATTCAACAAAACTGCAAAGGAAGTATGTGAAGGCCAGCAACTGGATATGGATTTTGAAAAAATGGAATGGGTAACTCTACCTGAATACCTGAGGATGATTGAATTAAAAACTTCCGTTCTGCTCGCCGCTTCATTGCAGATGGGAGCAATTCTCGGAGGTGCCGGCGAAGGCAATCAGCACCATTTGTATGAATTCGGCAGAAACCTCGGTATTGCTTTCCAGATTCAGGATGATTATCTCGACGCATTCGGAGATCCGAAGAAGTTCGGGAAACAGGTAGGGGGAGATATTCTGGCTAATAAAAAGACTTTTCTTCTCATTCGTGCGCTGGAAATTGCAGGAGCAGACACCAAACGATCGCTGCAGGAATTACTGAATTCACAACCTGCAGATAAAGTACAACAGGTTCTCCGCATTTATAAAGAATGCCGTGTAGATGAATGGGCAATAGAATTAAAGGAACAGTACCTGGCAAAAGCACTTGTGCATCTCGATAACATTGCCGTACTTTCTGCGCGGAAAGAACCGCTAAAGCAACTGGCCCGGTTTCTCATTTCCCGTGAATATTGATGTGAATAACGAAACGACTTCAGTTGTCAGTCGTATTCAGATATTTCCTTAATTTATGCCCTCAAATTAAAATCATGTCTAATTCCCCGTTTCGGAAAAAATCAATTGAAGCTATTAAATCAGAACATGACGCTGGATCGGCCAAAGGTGATGGAAATCTTAGACGGGTATTAAGTGTTAGGGATCTGACTTTTCTGGGTATGGCAGACGTTATTGGTGCCGGAATTTTTTCTACCATTGGTAATGCAGCATACGACGGAGGTCCGGGTATCTCCCTGCTTTTTGTTATTACTGCCATAACCTGTGGGTTTTCTGCTCTTTGTTATGCTGAATTTGCCAGCCGCGTTCCCGTATCAGGAAGCGCATATACCTATTCGTATGTTTCATTCGGTGAACTGGTCGCCTGGATCATCGGCTGGGCGTTAATTCTGGAATATGCAATCGGGAATATTGTTGTGGCAATTTCCTGGAGCAGCTATTTTAATAACCTGTTGGTTCACGTGTTTAATATCCATCTACCCGACTGGCTGCTGGTAGATCCGCAAACAGCATCCAATGCCTATGCGGAAGCTACCAAAGTGTTGGCTTCGGGAGAAATTCTTGATACAGCTTCTCTTTCGAAGTACGAGTTTGCAGTAAGAGCCTATAATGAAGCTCCTATATTATTCGACACACGTATTTTCTTTAATCTGCCCGCATTTATAATTGTGGCGCTGATTACTTGGTTAGCATATGTTGGTATTAAAGAAAGTAAGCAGACCGCTAATTTCATGGTAATTTTCAAGGTGGCTGTGATACTTTTTGTAATTATTGCCGGAGTATTCTTTGTGGATACCAACAACTGGAAACCCTTTATGCCCAACGGTTTTGAAGGTGTATTGAAAGGAGTATCAGCAGTATTTTATGCCTATATCGGATTTGATGCAATCTCCACTACAGCCGAAGAATGCCGGAATCCGCAGCGGGATATTCCGAGGAGTATGATTTACTCCCTGCTGATTTGTACCGGTTTGTATATCCTCATTGCATTGATTTTAACAGGAATCGAGCCATCCTCTAACTTTAAAGATGTAAACGATCCGCTGGCTTTTGTGTTTAAAGAGCGTGCTCCTTGGATAGAAAAGATCGTTTCAGTCAGTGCTGTAGTGGCAACAGCTTCGGTACTTCTGGTATTTCAACTTGGTCAACCCCGTATATGGTTCAGTATGAGTCGGGAT
>DATCKB010000376.1:0-3727 GCA_036562505.1 Parasegetibacter sp.
GGAGAAAACTTCACGACATTATGCTGGACTGGTATTTCGCAAATACAAAAATTACAGTTTGGCTAAGCACGGCATCAAATACCCGGGCTGAAGAATTTTACAGAAGAGCTGGTTGGAAAGAAACCGGCACTCACGGTACTAAAGAACTCAGATTTGAAATGACACATACCGACTGGACGAACAGGTTGAAAGAGTGAGTAATCTATAACCCCCAACAATCGCTACCGAAACTATTCTAACCATAATCTCTCCACCTTCATAACACTGTGCATTTTGCTTTCAAATCTTCATAAAGAGCAGGAACCTTACATACCTTATCTCCGCCAAGAGAGGTTAGCATACGGTTTGAATAAAGGGTTCTGCAATGTTGAATTTGTGATGGAATATTGAAATGTTTGAATTGGCAAACCTGCAATTTGAAAGTCAAACTTTTAAATTACAATATTTTTGGCTCTAGTCTGAAACACCGAAGCCGTAGGAATTATTGAATTCCCGAAAATGATTGCGGAGCAGGCATGATTAAATCCTCCCGGCTTCCCTTCTCAGCCAAGCACTCCATTCTGGCATAAAGGAAGCGAAGATATCTACTAATTTATAGGAGTCAGGAAGAAATAGTTATACTATATCGCATACCCATTAGCGTTATTAAAACTATAACGTAAATGCATATATGTAAATAATAATATATTATATTTGTCATTTACACATAACCGTTACGAATAACCTAAATTCCAAACCTACGATGAGATTAAATTTTGCCAGACTGACAAAGTTCACTTCAGTTCTATTTCTGTTCCTTGTCACGGGTGCCACATCATTCAGCCAGACGGTAATGACCCGCGTTGCGGGATCTTATCATTCCGCTTGCGGTGCTAGTCCATGCGGCGAGGGAGGACTGGCTACATCTGCCCTTCTGGATAGACCAATTGCAGTTGAACTTGATAAAGATGATAATATTTATATAGTAGAATACGGCAATCATGTTGTCCGTAAAATAGATAAGAATTCAGGGATCATTTCCATTGTTGCCGGAACAATGAGAACCCGTTGCACTACGGGTAATTGCGGTGACGGAGGCCTGGCTACATCAGCTCAATTAAACTCTCCGACTGCTTTAACATTTGATGCTGAGGGACATTTATACATATCTGATGGTACCAATAGTGCCATCAGAAAAGTTGATAAAAACACCGGAATCATTACTACAGTAGCAGGTACAATCCAAAGCCATTGCACACTGAACCCTTGCGGTGACGGTGGTTTAGCAACCGAAGCCAAGCTAAACTATCCTTATGCAGTGAAGTTCGATGCCAACGGAAACATGTATATTGCCGATCGGTCAAACCACGCCATTCGAAAGGTAGATAAAAATACAGGTATAATAACCACAGTAGTTGGAACAGTCAGAATCGCGTGTACATCACCTCCCTGCGGAGATGGCGGACTTGCTACGGAAGCACGGCTTAACTCACCTAAAGGTGTAGTGGTAGCCTCCGACGGCACTATCTACCTTACCGACGGGAATAATCACACCATCAGAAAAGTTGATCCGGTTACAGGAATCATTACACAGATAGCCGGAACGCTGATGACCTCATGCGGTACTGCACCATGCGGTGACGGTGGACCCGCATATGAAGCAAAAATAAGTAACCCCTATGCTATCCTGTTGGATAAAAACAACAATATTATTTTCTCCGATGTATCAAACGCAGTCATCAGAAAAATAAACTTAACTACCGGTATCATCAATACGATTGCGGGAAGCATGAGAAATCACTGTACCTCCGGAAATTGCGGAGACGGTGGCCCGGCAACCAGTGCTCAGTTATATTTCCCCTATAGTATTGCATTGAGCTCTACAGGTGACTTATATATTGCCAGCCACAGCGCGCATGTGGTTACAATGGTCAATCTATCCGTTCTCCCGGTGGCAATGTCGCAGTTGATCGCTCGGGAAATAAACGGAAAGATTGAGTTAAACTGGAAGGCTTATAATCAATCCAACGTAAAGCAATACGAAATTGAAAGAAGTCGCAATGGATATAGTTTCGAAAAGATCGACGTAGTGGCCGCATTACCCGATGGACCTCCTGAACTGGATTACCAATGGGTGGATGGAAAACCATTTACAGAAAATAATTTCTATAGAATAAAATCCATTGACATTGACGGAAGTTACAGTTATAGCGGCATTGTGAAACTCAATACAAAAGGAAATTCCGGAGATGTGAATATTTTTCCAAATCCACTTACTGGTAAAACATTCCAGCTACAAATCAGTAATGCGCAGATAAACTCGCTTGAGATTTCGTTGTATGATTCAAAAGGCCAGAAAGTTCATTTCCAGCAGCTCAAAACCCAACCGGGTATAATGAGCAGAGAAGTGAATTTACCCTCACGAATTCCGGCAGGTATGTATTTCATTCATATCAGCAGCGAAGGAAAACTATTGCGAACCGAAAAGCTTTTCCTGAAAAACCCCTAGACTCTGACTTCGCGTGTTACACGAAAAATCTTTACATCCGAACCTGTAATCCTTAGAGGTCGTATTAATTAATACGGCCTCTTTTGGTTTAATCTTATAACCTTTCTTTCGGGTCTTATCCCGGATTTACACCAATTCTGCCCTGCGGCTATATCTGTTTTTGTACTCAACGGGAGATAATCCGGTGATACGTTTGAATATCGTTCGGAAGGCTTTTAGATCGGAATAACCCACCTCGTACATCACTTCGTTTACGTTCATGATTCCGGTTTCCAGTTTCTTTTTTGCCGCCTCAATCTTCACCCTTTGAATATATTCAATAGGAGTATTATTCGTGGCTTTTTTAAATCGTCTTTCAAAATGCCTGCGACCGATTGCATATTTTGTAGCAAGGTCTTCCACCGAAATTTTTTCTGACACATTATTTTCGATGTAAGTCTGCGCCAGTTTTATAGGTTCATCGGTATGTTTCTTCTGACCATTAAAAATCACGAAGGGCGACTGACTCGTACGGTCAATTTCGATTGCAAAATATTTGGACGCCCGGATGGCCATATCACGACTGGTAAATTTTTCCACTAGGTAAAGTAACAGATTCCAGTATGAACTGGCTCCGCCGCTGGAATACAACCCATTATCTTCAGTAATAATTTTATCGTCAGTTAAGACTACATCAGGAAACATTTCCCTGAACTGACCTGCGTATATCCAGTGTGTAGAGCACTTTTTATTATTTAATAATCCCGTGGAAGCCAACAGGAAAGCACCGATGCACAAACTGGCCACTTCTGCACCTTTTTTGTGGTGTTCTATAATCCAGGGCAAAAATGCTTCATTCTTTTTCAGGGCCTGATTGATATCGCCACTTATTGCAGGAACAATGATCAGATCGGTCTGTTTTACTTCTTCGGGTAGTAAGTCGGGATGAACACTGAAACTCCCCTGATTTAGTAAAACAGTGCGGGATAGACCAACTAATTTGACTTCAAAAGCTGGCTCTTCACCTGCTTCACTAAGAAACTGGTTCACCGCAGAGAACATATATCCCGGGTCAACTATGCTTGCAGGAACTGCATCAAAAGGTACAAGTATCGAAATATGTTTAATTGCCATAATATTTGATTAGAATCAAGATTTTATCAAATTTAAGAAATGCATCGGTTTGGCGAAGAGTTGGCCAGACGCACAACCATTCCTATTTAATCTTGCACTGTAGTAAATTCTCGCTACCTTCTGATT
>DATCKB010000382.1:0-4760 GCA_036562505.1 Parasegetibacter sp.
ATTCACCATTTTCCAGGGGAACCTCTCCGCTAAAATTGAAGGTTCCGGTATAATTAACTTTCGCTAAACCGTCATTATACTCCATTAATTCATAGGTTGTTTCAGACGAAAACATATCTTCAGTTTTTACGTTTTCCGTCCAGCTATCTCCGACCTTTATTTCTTTACCAGAAAGATTGGTAAGAGACTGAAAATTCGCACCTTTAATTAATGAACCCGCAGGGCCCACCATCAGGTTATTTAACATATCTTCCGAAGAGATAAATTCAACTCCCTCAGCTATTTTGCCTTCTTTATCCACTTTAATTTCAATCGGAGTGCCAACTATATTCTTAAAATTCTGTCCCGTCGGACCACCTAAATCCTCAGAATTATCAGAGTCAACATTGAATTCATTTCCATTCACAGTACCCGCAAGCTTCACACGTTTAAGCGTAGACGAAAGAACAAAGTGATTATCCACTATATCCTTAACTTCGAGTGAATTGGAAATATTGGTTTCCATTTTGGTTGTTACGCCCTGCCCCATCAGCTCTATCTTAGTTTCCACGTTGCTAATTGATGTTTCCGTCAGCCGCTGGCCTTTTTTCAGCATTATCTGTCCTTTTATGTGCTGACCGTTTGCAATAGCGGATATTAAAATACTTGTAATAAGCGCTAACAGAGATATAGACTTCCTCATAATTTTTTATATATACAAACAAAGATATTGATTAAAAATATGGCTAACGGAGCCTTTTGTAAAAAAACCCGCTTCAGTAAAACAATAAAAAAGCCCCTGAAATTCAGGGGCTCCTTTTATCTTACAGCGAACTGAAATTAGTCTAACAGTTCAGCCAGTTTTTGTTCCAGAGCAGCGCCGCGAAGATTTTTCGCAACAATGATTCCGTTCGGATCGATCAGCAGGTTCATTGGAATCGCAGAAACTCCGTATTTTTTAGAAGCTGCGTTGTTCCAGCCCTGAAGGTCACTCACCTGAGTCCAGGTCAGTTTATCATCTTCGATAGCTTTCAGCCATTTGTCTTTTCCATCAGGATTGTCAAGTGATACACCAAGGATATCAAATCCTTTGTCTTTGTATTTGTTGTAAGCTTTTACCACGTGTGGGTTTTCAGCCCGGCAGGGTCCGCACCAGCTAGCCCAGAAATCAACCAGTACATATTTTCCTTTGAAAGAAGAAAGCGAAACTGGTTTACCGTTTGGATCATTCTGAGTGAAATCCATTGCAGGCTGACCAATTGCTGTTTTGCGAGCAATGTTCAGTTTTTCAGCAAAAGCTTTACCGCTCGGGGTGTTTTTGAGTTCTGGTGAAATTTTAGCAAACAACGGCTCCACATCATCAATATCAATATTGTAACCAGCGTAAGAAGAAAGTACTGAAATTACAATGGGAGATTTTGGATTAGCAGCAATGAACTTCTTGTTTTCCTGTCTGATTTCTTCCTGAAGTTTCATTCCTTCTTTTCTGATGCTGGCAACTGCAGCGTCATCCTTATCTGCTCTTGCTTTTGCGAATCTCGCGTTCAGCTCATTCATCTTATCGTTCAAAGATTTCAGCTGAGCATTTAATTTGTCGTTGTCAGCGTTAGATTTGGAACCGGTAACTTTTACGTTTGAGAATGAATCAACAGACGCAAGAGTAATTTTTCCAGGCTCAATGTAAATCTGAGCTACATCTCTCCTGTTATTTCTTGGAGTTCCGTCAGCATACTTTACAGCGAGTTGAGCTTTTACTGCTTCACTAAGAGTACCCTTAAAAGAATATTTTCCGTCAACTACATTCGCGCTGTCGGCCAAACGTTTGCCGTCTGTTGCATAGTTGAGGTAAACCATGCTAACGGGGTTTTTAAAATTCTTTAAAGACCCCTCAATTGTGAAATTGGGTTTATCCTGAGCCAGAGCCATCAGAGGAAAGGCACCCACCGCCAAAAGAAAGATTTTTTTCATAACAAATGTTTTTTCGTGTTTTGAAAACAGGGAAACAACCAACCGCCTACCTGTATTTTTGAGAATTAGACGAGCAATTTAAGAAAGTCCTGCGCCAGTCCGCTACCATTTGTCATTATTTTTTTAAAATTAACCCGGTGGGGCTTAAAGAGTTATCCACAAATATTACGGCTAACATTTGTATCTTCGCCTATTGCCTTACTTTAGTCAGATTATGAGTATAGTCAGGACCATAATGTTTGCGAATTTTTTAAACAATAGACTCAATGGACACTTTACCTATTATAATTGGTATAATTTCCTTAGCCGCGGGAATAATAGCGGGTAAATTCATATTTGCCAAGAACACGAAACGCCAGATTGAAGAAGCAGAGCAACAGGCTAAAAGAATAATTTCAGACGCTCAGTTAGCCGCTGAAACTCTGAAAAAAGAAAAACAACTGGAAGCAAAAGAGCGGTTTGTTCAGATGAAAGCTGAACATGACCGTGAGGTTCTGCAGAGAAATCAAAAACTCTCCGAAGCTGAAAACCGGACCAGACAGAAGGAACAGTCTGTAAATCAGAAGATTGAGCAACTTGAGAAGCAAATTAAAGAAAATGATATTATAAAGGAAAATCTGAACAGACAGATTGAACTGGTTAATATCAAGCGAACCGAGTTGGAGAAGCATCAGGAAGAGCATATCCGCCGTTTGGAGAAAATTGCCGGCCTCTCCGCTGAGGAAGCCAAGGCACAACTGGTGGAAAGTCTCAGACAGGAAGCTCATACGCAGGCAATTGGTATTCAACAGGAAATTATCGACGAAGCCCGCCTGAAGGCCAATAAGGAAGCGAGAAAAATCATTATCCAGACTATTCAGCGGACTGCAGCTGAACAGGCGATAGAAAACTCTATTACTGTTTTCAACCTCGAAAGTGATGAAATCAAAGGTCAGATAATTGGCCGGGAGGGCCGGAATATCCGGGCAATTGAAGCTGCTACCGGTGTTGACCTGATTGTTGACGATACACCGGAAGCAATTGTACTCTCGTCATTTGACCCTCTGAGAAGAGAAATCGCACGTCTGGCGTTACAAAGGCTTGTTACTGACGGTCGTATCCATCCTGCCCGGATTGAGGAAGTGGTAGAAAAAACCCGCCGTCAGATCGAAGAACAGGTGATGGAAATTGGTGAAAGAACGGTAATTGAGCTGGGAATTCACGGTTTACATAAAGAATTGGTGAGAATGGTGGGAAGAATGAGATTCCGCTCTTCTTACGGACAAAACCTGCTCATGCACAGTCGTGAGACCGCCAATCTATGCGGTATTATGGCAGCTGAACTTGGCATGAATCCAAAACTGGCTAAACGTGCCGGTTTATTACACGATATAGGAAAAGTTCCGGATGAGGAAACAGAACTGAGCCATGCTCTACTGGGAATGAAACTTGCCGAAAAATACGGTGAAAACCCGGCGGTGGTGAATGCTATTGGTGCTCACCACGACGAAATCGAGATGGCTTACGTAATTGCGCCGATTGTACAGGCTTGTGACGCTATCAGCGGTGCAAGACCCGGAGCGCGCAGGGAAATTATGCAGCAGTACCTGCAACGTATCAAGGAACTGGAAAATCTGGCGCTCACCTATCAGGGAGTCGAAAAAGCCTATGCAATTCAGGCTGGTAGAGAACTGCGCGTAATTGTGGAGGCCGATAAAGTGACCGATTCGGACAGCGACCGACTCAGCTTTGAAATTGCTCAGAAAATTCAGACTGAAATGACCTATCCGGGCCAGATTAAGGTGACTGTAATCAGAGAAAAGAGAGCGGTTAACGTTGCCAGATAAGTTTTCAGAATAATCAGATTTGAGATTCCCGGGAGATTTTTCCGGGAAATATTAAAAAAATCAGGCTCCGGCAAGGTTATTTTTACTTTTTAATTTTAAATTTTGAATTTTTACTCTACCTTTGCCGTCCGTTAAAAAATAGAATTATGACTCCCGCAGTAACTTTCGTTCACGAACAACTGACACCTAAAAAAACGTTTCCAGCGTTTAAAGCAGGTGATAACATCACTGTCAACTATAAAATTGTAGAGGGTAGCAAAGAGAGGATTCAGTCATTTAAAGGTGATGTGATCAAGCGTCAGGGCACCGGGCATACTGCTACTTTTACAGTTCGTAAAATTTCCGATGGTGTTGGCGTAGAAAGAGTATTTCCTTTCTTTTCTCCAAATATCGACTCTATTATAGTTCATAAAGTAGGTAAGGTTCGTCGCGCTAAACTGTATTTCCAACGTGAAAGAAGCGGTAAGAGTGCTCGTATTAAGGAGAAAAAAGTGGCTACACAATAAAAAAATATTCTCAATTTTTTTGATAAAGCGAAAATCGGAACGATTTTCGCTTTATTGTTTTATACAATGTGGTGCCGCGCCATTCAGATGGTTATTATAGGTTCACATTGCGCGAAGGTTGCGTGCGTAACCTTGCCAACAGCTTAAATGTACCCTATAAAAGCACCTCATGCAAAAAACACTTGTCGTTTTACTAATTATCGCCGTAGCAGCTATTTCCTGCTCGCGCGGGGTAACTCCTGGTCAGGCAGCCTGTAAAAGCTATAAGCGTTGTAAAACCGTTTTATAAAAAGAGTGACTCAAATCTTCCTTCCTCCGGGCTTTGTTAAATCTTCTTCCGGCTACATAAGTTCTGATAATTCCTGCTTTGATGTTGGTAAATGATGTAATTTTGTGGCGTAAAACAACTAACATGTCTTTATTACAAGTTAATTCCACACTTCTTGTTTCTATGCCGGGTGGTTGGGAATGGGTTCTGATC